>SBBU01000018.1 GCA_005239585.1 Planctomycetaceae bacterium | reverse complement strand
TAATTGTTAAATTATGTGTGCTCGAGCTTATAAAATGAAGATTTACGCTCGAGAAATGGATTTTAAAACTTTTCCCACACATTTTTGAACAATTACCAAAACCGCTCTCTCTTGCGCTTTGTTCTTCCATTTCTTAGACTATTTTCCAGAGTATTTTCAAGACATCAAGCTTTTGTTCCCATTTGATATTTTTAAGAAACGTAATGATTGGTAATTATTTTGTTGTTAAAGAATTCGTTGTGGGACACTGCCTAATTGTTGACAAGATATATTACAGCAGGGAGGATTTACTTTTTCTTTCTTTTTGTTATCTTGCTATCAGGCAGGTTCTGCATGCTAAAGACCTGACCAAAGTCATAGACGTCTTTGAAATCCTCCTTAGAGTCTGTTTCTGTCTTGCCCATCAATGACTTGTTGACTAGGCTGAATACGATCTCACCGAAATCGTCCGTGCGATAGATGCCCCAGAGATTAAAGACCATCTTGGCCAAAGGACCAAACTGTTTCCAAGCATGTTGTTTAATCCCTTCCAGCAGCTCCTTGCCTGTGACGTGACGCCTCTCCTTGACTATGTTGTTTACAGTAAAATCAAGCGCCTCGAATACAAACAAGTAGGCATCAAATTTGTACCTGCTATCCTCTTTTGCAACTTGCTTTACTTTCTCGATAAGTTCATTCATCCCGCTCTTTGGACTAGTTCAAAACCAGCCACTCCTCTAAAACTCGTCCTCTAATATACATTTACTTCACCTCTCTTTACAAAGCCAAATGGCAGGAGTCATTTTAATCTGGGAAACAAAACGTTAATCTTTGCAACCCGCGTTTGAGGTTTTATTTTACCCCACGTCTCTGTTTCGTCAAAGTTTGGGGCAGGATCCTGCGAAAACTGCTTGAGAAAAGTAGTAGAAGTTGAGGGCATAAATGGATATAAAAGCCGTGAAATTATTCTTATTGACTCTGAAAGATTGTACAGACATGCGGCGAGCTTTGCCGACTCGCCCTGTTTAGCCAAAGCCCATGGTGTTGTCTGCTCAACATAAACATTGGCTTTTCTTACTCCTTCCCACACAACGCCCAGCGCATCATGAAATGCAAAGCTATCCATATTCTTAAAATATCTCTCCTTCATGGATAATATAACCTGCTTCAGATCACCATCCTGTGGTAAAGAAGACGAAGATTCTGCAAGCAAACCTTCCTGATATTGATTGATCATGCTTGAGACCCTATGGGTTAGATTTCCAAGGTCATTCACAAGTTCCCCATTGTATCTTTTATCAAAATTTTCCCATATATAGTCGCCATCTTCCCTAAACGAAAACTCTCTCATCATAAAGTATCTAGTTGCGTCGCATCCGAACTTGTCAACAGGTTCTGGGATATGAACCACATTACCCGTCGTCTTGCTAAGTTTCAAACCTCGAAAGTTAATAAAACCGTGCGCAAAAATCTGCTTTGGGAGTTGTAGTCCGGCTGAAAGGAGCATCGCCGGCCAGATTATACAATGAAATTTTATTATGTCCTTACCGACAATCTGAACATCTGCCGGCCAGAATTTTTCAAACCTCTGCTGGTCTGTGCTAAAACCTATTGCAGTGATGTAGTTGATCAAGGCATCAAACCATACATAAATCACATGATCTGGATCGCCCGGGACACTGACCCCCCATCTCTTTTTCGCCCTTGAGATGCTTATATCCTCCATCCCCTCATCCAGCATACCCAACACTTCATTACGTCTTGTAGATGGTTCAACAAAACTAGGGTTCTCTTTTATGAGATTCTTGATTTTTTCTGTGTAACTGGAGAGTTTAAAGAAATAATTCTCTTCCTCCACCACTGTAGGTTCAGTACCATGATTAGGGCATTTGCCGTTCACAAGGTCACCCTGTTTCATGTATGCCTCGCACGAAAGACAATATAGGCCCTTGTATTTACCCTTGTACACGTCACCGTTTTGCATGAGACGTTTAAATATCTCCTGTACTGATTTGGCATGATCGGGGTGTGTGGTGCGTATGAAAACATCATAAGAGAGGTCGAGTTTCCCCCACAAGTTCTTGAATTTTTCCTCCATTGTGTTGCAGAAATCCATTGCGCTTATACCCATGCTTTGGGCGTTTTTTTCCACATTGGTAGAGTGTTCATCATTGCCCATCAAGAAAAAGGTTTCATAGCCGCACATGCGCTTAAATCTTGCCAGCACATCTGCACCGACCTTTTCAAAGGCATGTCCAATGTGCGGGGTGCTGTTTGCATATTCTATCGCCGTGGTAATATAAAATTTCTTCATCCCGCTCTTTGGACTAGTCCAATACCAGCCACTCCTCTAAAACTCGTTCTCTACTATACATTTACTTCTCCTGTCTTTACAAGGCCAAAGGGCGGGATTCATGCTTGGCTTCGAATCAATGTCTCTTCCACAACAAGCGACACATTTGCATTTTGATCGAGCGCCTTGAATCCATCAAAAACCGCCTCGATCGCGCTGGTATCACTCTTATCCATATTTCGACGCAGCCTGAGCATAATTAGTTTGAATAGAAACCTGGCTTTTTCCCTTGATTCTGCTGCGGATTTGCCCTTGGCATATGAATCAACGAGGTAATTAAAATCCTTCTTTTCTATTTTTTCGAGGATTAGATTTACCTCTGGCTCTAACTCCTTATATCTTGACATAAACTCTTGCGCCCTACGCAGACTACCTTCTGCCAAAAGGCATACAAGGTCAAGCCCAGACCTTGGAATTTGAGACTCAGACTTGGCAGCAACAAATCTCTGAACCTGATCTTTGCCAAGCGCGGCAAAATGAATCACCTGACACCGAGACCTGACTGTCTCAAGAAGCATGCCGTTAAGATGAGTAATCAAAATAATCGATGAATTTGCCGGAGGCTCCTCCAAGACTTTTAACATTGAATTTTGTGCCTCTTCCGTAAGAACATGAGCGTCATCAATCAAAACAAATCGATATGTATTCGATCTTAATGAGAGAAATCTCGCTATTTCTCTTGCCTTGGCGATTGGGATACTAGTTTCTTCAGGCTCAATATACATGAGAGCTTCATGTCGCAGGGAGGATATTCTCATACATTCAGCGCATTGATCGCAAGGGTCAGTTTTGCAATAGAAAGACTTGACGAATTCAATTGCGACCTGTTTTTTTCCAATCCCTTCAGGGCCTGTAAAAATGTAGCCATTAGCAAGGATTGATTTCTCCCTTGACAGCTGGAGACGCCGGATTTGTTCAGAATGACCGATTACTTGTTTGTACATAAGTGCTCAATCACTTTTTTATGTATATATTCAGGTGCCTTTGTTGCGTCGAGCAGGACAAAGCAATCTTTAAACATCTTTGCGAGCCTGAGGAATCCATCACGAACCCTCCTGTGATATTCAATAGGATAACGCTCAAATCGATCTCTCTTTCCTCTTCTCTTAAATGCAACCTTTGGATCTATATCTAGTAGAAATACAATGTCTGGAATTATAAACGCATCATTAAACTTTAGCATGTTATAAAGCCCAAGAAGGCTTCCTGATCCTTGATAGGCGCAAGTTGAAAAATAGTAACGATCGAGCACAACAAACTTGCCTTCATCAAGCGCAGGTTGAATCTTTTTCGCCACAAGCTCTGCCCTTGTGGCCATAAAGAGCATTGCCTGAGCAAGTGGTGTAAGGGCATGCTTGTGATCCTTGAGTATCCGCCTTATTTTTTCACCTGCGGGCGTACCCCCCGGTTCGCGAAGTAGAACCACCTCTTGCCCTTGCCCTTTTAAATAATCAGCCAGCATTTTTGCCTGCGTTGTCTTTCCAGACCGATCCAAACCCTCAAATACAACAAACTTTTGCACGACGGTATACTACCAAAAGACCGCTTTTTTGCAAACAAGACTCAAACTATGTTGACAATCATTATGTGTAACGATACTTTTTAGTAAATGTCTCAGCCATTCATTTTGCTTGTTGAGGACGAGAAACACATCAGCGAGATTGTCAAGCACAGGCTTGAAAAAGCAGGGTTATCAGTAACAACGGCACTCAATGCTGATACGGCAATTGAATACATCCAAAATCGAGAATTCGATGTCATTCTGCTTGACATTATGCTACCCGGAAGAAGCGGGCTCGATATATTGAAGGAAGTGAAAAGTTCATCCGCTCTTTCGGAGGTGATAATTGTAATCGCAAGCGAATCGCTTGAGATTGCAGTAGAAGGCATAAAACAGGGTGCTTTTGACTACATATCCAAGCCGATAAATTTTGAGCTTCTTGAGCGTTCAATTAAGAAAGCGTTGGAAAGGACACTGAGGGCGCGTCAGGACTTGGCCGTTCACCGGATGATGCGGGGAAAATTCCCTGCTATAGTAAATCAAAGCGCAGTGATGCAAAAAGTCCTCGATCTGGTCGGAAAGGCAGCACAGGTAAACTCTCCGATACTTATTCTTGGAGAGACAGGCACGGGCAAGGAGCTTATTGCAAAAGCGGTACACCTCAAGAGCCAGCGGGCAACAGGATCATTTGTCCCGATAAATTGCGGCGGATTACCAGAGTCACTCATTGAGAGTGAGCTCTTCGGTCATGAAAAAGGCGCCTTTACTGGGGCGACTGAGACACACAGGGGACTATTCGAGATCGCTCACAGAGGAACGATCTTTCTTGATGAAATCGGCGAGATGAGCTCCGCAACCCAATCAAAGCTGCTGCGAGTATTGGAATCAGGTGAGTTCAGAAGAATCGGCGGCAGATGTAACCTCTATACAGACGCTCGTGTGATTGCAGCAACAAACCGAGACCTGAGTCTAATGATAAAGGAAGGCAAATTCCGTGAAGATTTATACTATCGCCTCTACACAATTGTCATCAATCTTCCACCACTGAGAGAACGCAAGGAAGATATTGAACCATTAACCAAATATTTTATCGATATTATGTGCATGGATACCGGTAATAAAAGGAGGCTTTCTACCGAGGCGATAAAAGCAATTGAAGGGTACAGTTGGCCGGGAAACGTCCGCGAGCTGAGAAACGTAATTGAACGACTCGTTCTTGTAAGTGACAGTGAACTCGTAGGTGTTAACGATTTACCGGAGGAAATCCTAACTGGTAAGCAACCCAGTCTTCCCTCTAACAATATGTCACTCGCTGAGATAGAAAAGTTTCATATAGAGAGGATTCTTTCCAAGTCAAAAGGCAACCGAAGAGCAGCAGCTAAAATACTAGGAATTAGCGAGATGACACTCTATAGAAAACTAAAAGAATACAAATTTACTTCTCATACCAAATAAAACCTCTTTTATCAGTACAAATACCATTTTCATAAATCAACTTACAACCAACACTAGTCCAAGTTCCACAGTTTGGAAAATAAAATGCGGAATTGCGGGCATACAGCGGATTATAAAAAAAGTCTAGTCACGACCAACTACCCCTTCGTAATCGACCAGATTCTCAAAAATACTGGGAAATAAGGCCATGTTTCTAACTGTGGAACTTGGGCTAGATGAAACAGCATTGCCATTGTCATTAATTTTTTTGGAGTACTCAATCTAGAGTTACTAACAAAATGACAGACGTATAACAAAATGTTATATAAAATAGTTCAAACAGTCTAGGGGGAAAAAATCAGCTTTTAAGTATCTCTATAACTGCTATTTATACACATAATTCCTTTACACTTGGTATTCATATTGCTTCTATAAAGTGTATGGGTAGGGTAAGTTCAGTAATAATCGCAATTGCAGGGACAATTCTTTCAGCACACAACCTATTGGCGAATGATCTGTACGTAGGCACACAAGGTGGGCCTTGGGGGAAGGGAGCTGTATATCGCTACAGTAGCGGAAATTCTTGGGTCAACATATCGCAGGGCACTGACATTGGACAGGCGATAATGGATATCAAGGTATTTGGCGGGACGCTATACGTCGGAACACAAACTAAATCTGGGTATGGTGGATGGGGTGGAGCTGGACAAGTGTGGCGTTACGACGGAAACACAAACTGGACTAAAGTTGGAGACGAACTTGGGACCTCATGCTCCGCACTGGTCATCTACGAGAATCAATTATATGCAGTTGCTTCGGACATGAATGCCAGATTTAACGGAATGATGGGAAAGCTTTATCGGTATGACAACTTACCGGGCAAATGGACGCTTGTAGGAGGCCATCTTTATCGCGATTCACAAACAGGCACCTATTGCTTTGGTTTCAGCAAGGCCCTAGTCTCCAACATCAGAGGATTCGACGAGATCTATATTGGCGATCTCGATAAGGATAGTTTTTATCGCTACAACAAAAATGAAGGACTACGACTCGTAGATGAAAACTGGAGGAGCTGTGTTTATTCATTAACAGAGTACAAGAAAAATCTCTTTTCAGGATGCTGGCATGGAGCATTCTATCAGAGCACCAACGGAAGTGACTTTGTGATGAAGACTTACCTAAGTAATTACAATCATATTTGGGCAACTGGCGTTTTTAAAGACAACTTGTTTGCCGGAACCGGGAACGGAGGATACTACAGCCCCGGCGAACTCAGGCAGTGGAACGGAAGCTACCTCCATACAATAAAATCGTGGCCTGTCACAAAATACTCAGAGGGAGTAACGACATTAGCAACTGATGAAAATAAACTCTACATAGGACTTGGTATTCCCACAGGTTATTATTCAGGTGACAGCTACATGGCTCAGGTTTGGTCATATGATGGCACAAACTTTATGAAGATCTCTGATTTTGATGCATTTGGAGGGGGAGTACAGTCCATGCTCGTTGCAGCTCCTCTTAAATCGACCCTTGAATTGATCAAACTCGATGCAAAACCTCTACGTGTACTCGAGGGAGGCAACGTAATGGTCTCAGCCACAGGCGCTGGTTCCATTGTTATGACGAGTGAGAACTCAATAGAGATGGTTCTTCCTACTGGTTGGATTATGCAACCGATCAATGCACCATCAGATGGAAATGGTTTCTTCATCGCAGCTGTTGCATTACCATGCACATACAAACAAGGGATCTATACAGTTCAGGTTAGACTTGTCGGGATTGGAACTGAAGGCAGTATTAGCTCTGAATGGTCTTCCTTATCAATTGAGGTGGTTAAAGAAAGAAGTATGTCGAGTACCGAACTAGCCACCTATTCAATATTACAAGATGCAATATTGAACATCAGGGCATGGGACATGAACATGGAGGATGCAGTGGTTTCATCCGCAATCCCCAAGTCCCTAGATCTAAGTGCCTGCGGCATACCGCTCAAAGAGCAGTTGATTCAATACAGTGGAGTTCCAAAATACTCGTACAGATACTGGCAGAAATATTCTTATACGTACAACGGGAAGGTATATGGACCTTATGTAACGGAAAGGTACTACTCTTTTTCCTCAGGCAACTACTCCCTAGCCCTAAAAAATAAATTACATTCTGAATACAAAACAAGTACTTGGTCCAGCATAATTGACTACGAAACAGAGTCAAGGCCATATTTCTGCTTTACAGGCGTCAAGCCGCCTGAAGAGTTTATCAAGCTCAAGAATGTGCTAATTGAATTTAAAACTGGATATGCTAGCAGCATGGAACCTTTCTATCTCAATCTTAATGACCTTTTTTCAAGCTCCATTGGCTCTCCATCTGCTACTTTTCTTGACTCGGGTAACGGCACAATAGTACCATTTGCAAAAGTAAGCGGTTCTACTGTACAAACATTCGATCTTTCAACGGCAATACTTTCATCAAATACCTTCTATATAGGCTTTGATCTGTTAGAAGAATCCAGTCCTAAGATTATCTCATCGTATAAAGTCCTTTCATACTGCATGACCTCTGAACAACAATATGTCTATATAACATACGGCGTAGCACCAAAGTTAATAATCAATTTCTATCAAGGTTACTCACCGCAAGAGACACTTGAACTCATGCTTGCAAGCCTTTTAGAGTCAGATGGCAGTAAGGCAATATCAATAGGTCAATATGTTAATGACACCTATGGCAAGACACCCGGGGAGTGGGGGATTGACCACTGTGAAAAGGGCAAAAAGGGAAAAGAAACAAGGAATGTTGTAATTCCATCCAAAGATTATCTGGTTATAGGAAAGGATCAGCTTACTCTATCAGGCAACAGCGTAGTCAATGGAAATGCACACTCTGATAACAATCTTATATTTGGAGGAAGTGCATTTGTAGGAGGTCAGGCTGATGCCATAAATTCGATTAAAATAAATGGCAACCCAACTGCACAGAGTGTTGGGTACGTGACAGCCAAAATATTCCCAAGTGAACAGCAAGTTATGTCCCAGGTTGGCTCATATTATGTGTCGAATGGTTCTATAAAAATTTCAAACAAGAAAGATGCTCAACTATACAGCGGCGTAATTTATGTAAAAGGAGATCTGCATATATCTGGAGATGTAACATTGAACGCCACATTCATTGTTACAGGAGACATAAAGGTAACAGGGAGTACAGTACTTAATGGGGCCGGAGGGGGGTACGCACTTTATACGCAGGCAGGTTCAATAGATATCTCTGGAGAGGTATCAATAAGAGGGAAGGTCGTAGGCAGGACGGTTTCATTAGGTGGCAAAATCTCAGTTAGTAAATAGCCCGGCCTCTGGCTGGGTGAGACCTTAACGGTGGGGTGAGGCCCTACCCAGTCCAAGGTACAAAGCCCCGCTCGGCGGGCAGGTTATCGGTTTAGAAGCAAGCTTCTTGCTTGCAGTGATGGGCTTAGCTTTATAGATGCCCGAGACAGGGATTCAGTTTGCCTCCATTTCGATTGTCATTTGCAAACGAGTAAACTCAGCATATAATAATGGACTTTATGACCACTATTCTGGCAGTAAGAAGAGGCGATAACGTTGCCGTAGCCGGTGACGGACAGATAACGATTGGGCACGCGGCTGTAAAACATCAAGCCCGTAAAATAAGAAAACTGTTTGACAACAAGGTCATTGTTGGATTCTCAGGTTCTGCAGCAGACGCACTGGCACTGGTCGATAAATTCGAGACAATGCTCAAGAAATATCAGGGCAATGTCCCCAAGGCAGCAGTAGAGCTTGCAAAAGAATGGCGGACAGATAAAGTGCTCCGCAGGCTTGAATCGCTTCTGCTTGCTGTTGACAAGAAGAATACCTTGCTCATATCTGGTTCAGGCGACTGCATGGAGCCAGATGACGGAGTGGCAGGAATCGGTTCTGGAGGGGAATATGCCGTAGCAGCAGCACGAGCGCTCTTAAAACACACAAAGCTAAGCCCGGTTGAAATTGCAAAGGAATCGCTGGAGATAACCGCAAATATCTGCGTATTTACTAATGACAAAATTCAGATAGAATCCCTCTGAAAAT
>SBBU01000131.1 GCA_005239585.1 Planctomycetaceae bacterium | reverse complement strand
ATGGATTATTGGGCAGGTAGCAAAACGAATGGGTTCTCCTGTGAAAATGCTCTATGAAAGTGCGAGTGAAATATTTGACGAGCTGGCTGGACTCTCACTCTATTATCATGGCATGTCGTATGAACGTCTTGAGAATCGTGGACTCCAGTGGCCGTGTCCTGATAAAGATCATCCCGGCACTTCTTTTTTACATAAAGATGAATTCAAGAATGGCAGGGGCCTTTTCAAACAGGTGAATTACATGCCGCCTGCAGAGGTGCCTGATGAGGAGTATCCATTTTTCCTTACAACGGGTCGGAGATTAGCAACCTATCACACTAACACTCAGACTGGGCGTGCAAAGGGTTTCAGTATCTTGGTCCCGAATGAATGGCTGGAGATTCATCCTGAAGATGCCCGTAAACTAGGAGTTGATGATGGTGAATGGGTGCGTGTAGAATCTCGCCGCGGAGATGTTAGTGTAAGGGCGAAGATTACACCCAAATCACCGCCCGGAACACTTTTCATGTCATTTGCATTTGGGTTAGAATCACCTTCAAATCGCGTAACATCCAATGCAGTAGATCCGGCTACAGAGACCCCTGAATTCAAAGTCTGCGCAGTACGAGTAGAAAAAAAGTTACTCAAAGTATAGTTCAGATTGACTTTATTTCTGATGCCTGTTATAAAGATAGCGAATTACAGCGCTATTATTGAGATGAAGAAGAAATGAAAGATCCGCAAGCCATTCCGTTACTAGTAGCTGGGTTAATCATATTTGCGGGTTACCTAGGTTCTGTGTTTTTTCAAAAGACAAAGATTCCAGATATTCTTATTCTTGTCCTGATAGGTGTTATTATAGGCCCTGTTGCAAAGTGGGTTGAGTGGCAGCATCTGAGTGAGATCACACCATATTTCGTAACTTTGGCCTTGATAATAGTACTTTTTGAGGGAGGTTTGCATCTTGATTTTAACATGTTCTACAAAAATTTTGGTTACGCAATGTTTTTGGGCGTTGGAATATTTGTTTTATCAATTGGAGTTATCTTTGTAATATTCAAATTTTTACTTCCAGCGGCAGGAATGGCTCAGATGTCTGGTACGGCTGCAATTCTGTTGGGTGGTATTCTTGGGGGGACAAGTTCAGAGATTGTTATCTTTCTTGTAAGAAGCATGAAGGTTTCTGCTGATACAAGGACTAATATCGAGCTGGAATCAGTTCTGACGGATATCTTCGTGGTTTTGGTTGTTGTAGTCACAGCTGATATTGCGTTAATGGGCATTGGAAAGGTCGAAGTTAGCTCGATTTTTAACAAACTTGCTGGCAGCTTTGCCATAGCAATTGTAGTAGCATTCATTACAGGTCTGATCTGGGTTGCTGCGCTCCGCGTCTTACAAAAGACTCCTCTTGCATACATGACAACTTTAGCAATGGCTGTAGTGCTCTATGCTATCGTTCAGAGTGCTCAGGCAAGCGGGCCAATAGCTGTCTTTACATTCGGAATGGTACTTAGAAATGCTGATAGATTCCTGAGGATCCTTGATGTTCATGAGCCATTTGCTTTAGATGAAAAGATAGAAACGTTTCATGCTGAATGGACATTCTTCATTCGGACATACTTCTTTGTTCTTTTAGGTCTTTTCTGCACCCCTGACAAGTTTACGCAGGAGGCTATAATATATGGGCTCATTGCGTTTGGATGTATTTTGGTTGCTAGGGTGATAGGTCTTCTTATGTTTAATGTTATAAACAAAAAGGAAAAACCTTATTTCACTGCATATCTTGCCTTGATGTCACGGGGTCTTGCCCCTGCAATAATGGCAGGAGTCCCCGCAAGTTTATTGATAAGTAGACCGGAACATAAAGTGCTATATGACCAAGTATCACCATTTATCTCTTACACTATAGTTGTTGTACTGCTATCCAATCTGTTCACTGTGATCGGAGTATTTATATCAGAGAGGCAGCAAAGTCTTACTCAATAATAGCAAACCATTTCCTGTTGTGGTTGAATCAATACTTTCGTTTTGCTAAAGTTGCGGGAGTATCATGAGTTATAGGAAGGTTGCGATAATTGGCGCAGGGATGACCAAATTCGTTAGGCGCGCAAGAGAGACTCCTAAAGAACTCACATGGGCTGCAACAAAAATGGCCCTCGATTCCTCTGAGTTGAACATTGATCAAATTGATTCAGTTGTCCATGGCACTGCTCCTGATGCTTTTGATGGCATCCATATGAAGGCAGAGCATCTAAGTGAGGCATCAGGTGGATATCAAAAGCCTTATCTAAGATGCTACGTTGGGGGTGGTACTGGCGTTATGGCACCGATTTATGGTTGGTACCATGTTGCAAGCGGACTCTTCGATACTTGCCTTGTGGTTTGTGAAGAAAAAATGTCAACATGCCAGCCTCATCCGCAAGCTGCATTTCTCACAATATTTGACAACATACTTGAGAGACCGCTCGGTCCAAATCTTTTATGGATATTTGCGCTTGAGATGCAGAGGTACATGGCAGTTCACAATATTCCGCTCGAGCAGATTGCTTATGTATCGGTCAAAAACAAGAGAAATGCAATGGGCCATCCAGCTGCGCAGTTAGGGGCAGAGCTTACCGTTAAAGATGTTCTGGCATCGGAAGTACTTGCGTGGCCGGTTCACAGGCTCATGGTTAGTCCGACCTCAGATGGCGCATGTGCGATGGTGCTTGCTTCTGAAGAGGTAGCGAATAAAGTCTGCGCCAAGCCAGTTTGGATCAAAGGTGTAGGATGGGCATTAGATACCGCATACTGGACAAATCGTGATCTTTATTTTCCTAGGTATGTAGAAGCTGCAGCCCGGATGGCGTATAACATGGCAGGGATAAAGGAACCTCAGAAAGAGATAAATATTGCTGAACCATATGACCCATTTGCATATAAGGAACTTCATCATCTTGAGGGTCTTTTGCTTGCAGATAAAGGCAAGGCACCTTCACTTATGGCAGATGGCTTTTTTGATCGAGATGGCAACCTTCCTTCATCACCCTCAGGCGGGCTCCTCGGAGTGGGTAATCCTATTGCAGCTGCAGGACTTATGAAGGTATGCGAACTCTTCTGGCAATTGCGACATGAGGCAGGTGCACGTCAGGTACCGGGAAACCCAAAAATTGGCGTTGCTCAGGCATGGGGTGACCTGATGCAAGTTGGTACGGTAGTTGTTACAGGGATTGATTAAGACAAAATGAAAATAGTTCTATTTATTGGGTTCGGGTTACTATTGGCTGTGCTTATACCGATGTCATTTCATTGTGAGCAGGAACTTGGCAGGAGTAATTCTTGTGATTGCTATGGTTGTTGCTCAATGCAACAAGAGGATTATTATCCATTGGCATCAGGAAAGAAGTGGGTTCTTAAAGGTGACAAACCAGATGGTGAACGTGGGCCTTTTACATATGCTGTTGAGGTAGTCAATAGAGAGAAAGTAGGAGATGTTGATTGCTTTGTGGTCCTGATTAGTCAGGGTGATGATGCTAGTAGAAGCTGGATGAGAGTCTCCAAGGAAGGTGTATTTATCCATAAATATGAAGATAAGACATTTAAGAATCCCGGGTTGTACCTCAAGTATCCCATTACCAATGGTTCCAGCTGGGAAACCGAGCTTTATGGTCAAAAAGTGAAGGTCTCAGTAATTGGTGATGAAACTATTGATACATCGATAGGAAAAATCAAATCTAAGAAGGTTTCTTACAAAGGGCAGGGTGTCGATAACACAATGTTCTTTGCCGCAGGCATTGGTCTCGTCAAGATTATTCTGAAAATAGGTTCTCAAGAAAAAACAGCAGTACTTTCTGATCCGGGAGATATCCCATGCGACATCAAGTATAGGTGGACTTTTGATAATTACGAAATTCTTGTTACATCAAGAGATGGAGAAGTTTTTAAGGTTAAATACGGTGATAAGGAGCAAATTGTAAAGGT
>SBBU01000190.1 GCA_005239585.1 Planctomycetaceae bacterium | reverse complement strand
GTGGAAAATGTTGGAAATATGTCCAGCGGTGTTCTAGCAAGTATACATGTAACCTTTGTACCTCCGATCCAGAATCTTTCTGCCATATCTAGGATCTCAGATGCTGAAGGACGATTTATACGTTTTCCGTACGGATTGTCCCATACAACGAGCCCCGTTCTACTGAGCTCAAGATCTTTAGTAATAGTATCTAGATCTTTGTAATTAGTATTGAACGGATTTAAATAGAGTCCAAAGTCGCGACCCTTGTCCCGATTAAAATACCAAGGAGACAGGACAATCAATGGAAAAATCTTTATTACTATACTCTTCGAGTCATCAAGGATTTCCACTCTAACATCATAGTAGCCGGCATTTTTAGGAGAAATCTCACGGTCCCATTCCTTCTGCAATTGAGATAACTGAACACTTTCGACATCCACACCATAAATATCTTTAATAGTTAACCTAGCATTGAAACTCTTATCAGTTAAGAGTTTTGTACTAAAATGGAGGTTGATTTTTTCGCCCTCTTTGAAAATTGGAAGTGTCCTCTCTTTGGGTTTCATTGATATAACCGGTTGAGGCCCAAATGATACAAGATCGAAAAGGCATTCACCTTTTACATCCGGCCCTGCAAAAGTTAATCGAATTTGTACGTAACGGCTTTCATGCGGGACATCATTTACCTCTAACCCAAGTTCAGTCCATGTATTCTGGATCGATGTAATCTGAGATCTATGTTCATGCAAAAGAGTTCCCTCCTTATTCCGCCAGATAAGCGATATGTATGCATGGTTTTTGGTGCTTCGGATATATGTCCAAGCTGTGAGTCTATATGGCCGCTGTGGATCGATATCTTTTATATGACCTATAAAAGTCTGGCAGGCTGTTGCTTTGCCAAAAGAATTCATCCATACCACCTTCTTACCAAATTTCTCATCTTTGAGAACAGCAGAATCTTCGGCAACCTTCACTTCATTGTATCCCGGGTGATCATCGCCCTTGAAACGCACCCATCTAGGTTTCTTTATTACACCCTGATCTTCATATCCCTGAAAAATATAATCAGAGCTCGCAAGTGTTGGCCGTTCAAAGTCCTCGAATACCTCCTGCGATGCCAGAGATAAAATAAATAGAAACATAACAGACAATTAGTTTTTAGCTTTTGTTTTGCCCATCCTTGGCACTTTGAATGTTATTTAGGTAATAAGATTCAGGGATCTATCTTTGTCTATGTTAAGGCTGTTTATGTCGAGCTTCAGCTTGTCTATTGTTACATTTGCTGAACGGGCGGCGAGTACATTCTGAAGCTCAACCTGAAATGAACATAATACCAACTGTAGTTGCTCAAACGAGCTGATTGTTTTATCAAGTAAACTCTTTGACTTGCCTGTAGCCTCTGAAATAGAAAGAATCAGCTCCTGCATAGTGCTAATTGCCAAGTTTATTCTAGTCGAGTCTACCTCCTTATCCAAACTCTGCATATGCCTGACTACCTCTAGCTTCTTATCCATATTATCTAAAACGCCTAGTAGCTCTTGCTTTATCTGAGATATAACTAAACAAGCTTGTTCCAAAGGACAGGTAGTAGCTTCCATATCATGATAATCGGCAAATTAGAGCCATTTCAAGCAATATGGCGATAGGGCTATCCTATGATATCTATGTTGTGACCAGTTCGTTCAGTCCCACCTACTGGCTGTTGAGGTCTTCTTGACTCTTGCTGTCTTTCAGACTTGATATTTTCCCTGACTTGTACATTCTCCCTTGGGCTGGCCCGCCTATTTGGTTGGGGTCTAGGTGCCTGAGATTGTCTTACCTCCTCCCTTTTAACTTGCCTAGAGATTCTCTGACTACGTTGAGCTTCAGCAGCTCTTTCACGCGCTACACCTTGTACATGTGCCATTATCTTCTCCCTCAACACATATTGTAACTGGATCTAACAGAACTTCAAGCCCAACACTTCGGACAAGTAGCAACAGCTAGCACGATAGTTTAAATAATAACGATTTCCAATAGCTTCTAATCCTATCCTAGCGAATCTGAAACGGCAACCCGATACCCATTAACAAAGTCCGTAGCAGACATTGCACTCTTGTTTTCTGGTTGGACTTGTAAAACAGCAATACTTCCACCTCTGCACGATACATGAAAATTATCTTTATCAATAAATGCTATTACGCCCGGAGGAAGATTGACACGCTCTTTTAACTTAATAGGCCTTGCCTTGAGTATCTTTATTCTGGTGCCCTTGTAAACCGTAAATGGTCCCGGCGCCGGCAAAAAGGCCCTTATAAAGTTGTAAATGCGTATACAGTCCAGCGACCAATCTATTCTTGTATCTTCACGGGTAAATTTTCGAGTTATTGTTACATTTCTTTTTTCCTGTTCGCGAGTCTGAACCTTCCCGAGTTTAATCTGCTCAATAACTTGAAGCAACAGTTCAGCTGCTACCCCCTGAAGAACCTTCTCAAGCTCGCCTGCTGTAATATCTTCTGGTATTTTAACCTGCCGCTGGGCTATTATAGGCCCTGCATCCATCTCGCTGGTTAGACCTGCTATAGTTACCCCAGTAACTGTATCACCATTTACAATTGCCGACTGGATAGGGCTTGCACCTCTATACCGGGGCAACAGTGAAGGGTGAATATTAACGCACCTGAATCTTGGTAGCGATATGATCTCGTTTGGTATCTTCTTCCCATATGATACAACCACTATCACATCAGGAGCCAGGGCATTTAGGTCCCTTGAAAAATTGTAATCTGTCAGCAGCTCAGGCTGCATCATATGCAAACCTTTACTCGCTGCAAACTGTTTTAGAGGCGAGCTGGCAAGTTCCAAACCTCTACCAGCAGGCCTATCAGGTGTGGTAACTACAGAGGAAACCCTGTGCTCCGATTCTAATAATTTTTGAAGTATCGGGACTGCAAACCGTGAGGTTCCAAAGAATACAATATTCACCCCGCACCTAGGCCTAGTTTAACACTAGTCCCTCCTCTTGAAACTTGTTTCTAAATAATACATTAGTTTTACTGTATTAGCAGTGCCAAAGAGCTGGATTCATCCCGCACTTTGGCCTAGTGCTCGCTTTCATAAGTTCGTGTGGAAAATGTTACTATTGCAGGGATTATACCATAGATTTTCGTTGATTTTGGTAAACTTTTCGTCAAGGTATAATATCCACACGAACGCCCCGTAAAGGGGCATTCGTTGGGGAAATTGTGCAGCAATTTCCCCAACGAATTTTTGAAAGCGAGCACTAGTTCTACACTAGCCACTCCTATCACATTCTGTTTTCCGATAATACTTAATCCCAATGTTTAAAGTCCAGTGTGGGATTCATTACATGTTGTTTTCAAAACACTGATATTTTATTCCGCATCCCTACCCTATTTACTGATGCCCGTCAGCTCTCGCTATATTACATTCAATTCATAGACTAGCTGTCCGTCCTTAAATCTATCCACTCGCAATGGGGTTATATCAACCGATGGCTTTCCATCCATTATTAATTCCGACACAAGCTTCGTGGCAGCAGGTCCTTGCATAAAGCCATGCCCTGAAAACCCGCTGATCACATAAAAATTTTTGAATCCTGGCACCAGTCCAATAACTGCGCTACGATCTGGAGACATATCATACAATCCTCCCCATCCGCGCATTATCTCACACTCACCCAGTTTTGGTGCCCTATGTACCGCAGCCTCTATCAGGACGTTCAAAAAATCCCAGTTGAGAGTGGTATCAAAACTAACCACCTCAGAATCGTCCTCCATCCCTAGAAGAAGGCCGCCAGACTCACGTCTAAAATAGACACCTGTATCCATGTCAATAGTCATAGGAATATCTGCAGAAAATCCATCTTTAGATGGTTGTATCGGTTTGGTGATAAAAAGCATGCGCTTTAGAGGAAATACAGGGATTTCACCCCCTGCCATC
This sequence comes from Planctomycetaceae bacterium, assembly GCA_005239585.1. Next base: position 780 of record SBBU01000190.1, on the reverse strand, counting down.
TTACCCAACTCACCAGACCATGCGCCAGCACAGTTTATAAAAATCCCGCCTCCAAATTCGCCTTTGTTTGTGATAAACGAGTTTATAACGTCTCCATTTCTTTTGACTTGTGCTACCTCCGTCTCCATTATTATATTGACCCCCATCTCTTTACATCTATCCCAGAACCCTTGAATCGCCCCGTGTGGATCTGCATATCCATCTTTATGACAGTAAGTTCCATATATAAGATCTTCTGTATTCACATAGGGCGCAATTTCCTTTATTTCACTTGGAGTCAGTTCCCTAACTGGTAGACCCAACCTCCTCTGCAACTCTACCGATTTTTTAAATGTCTTCATCCATTGTTCACTTTTCATCATGAACAAATACCCTGACTGATGAAATTCCGGATCTCCTCCAATCTCCCTCTTGAAATTTTCATAGATCTTTATAGCCTCCTGCTGGATTTTTATATTCACCTCAGTAGAGAACTGGGCTCTGATTCCACCTGCAGATTTGCATGTCGAGCCGTTCCCGAGCATAATATCCCGTTCAAGAAGTGCTATCGACTTGGCCCCTCTCTTGGCCAGCCAGTAGGCCATGCTGATCCCTACTATACCCCCACCGCAGATCACAAATTCAAACTCTTTCTTTTCCACTGTCATTTTCACATTCTATAGTTTGGTGGCCTATTGTCAATGGAGCAAGGAGCTTGTCCAAAAAATCGGATTGAATAAAAAGGGCCTCTCTGCCCGATAGATTAGACAAATCTTTTGGGAGAGAGGTATGAAACGATTT
>SBBU01000007.1 GCA_005239585.1 Planctomycetaceae bacterium | reverse complement strand
GTGCCTTTCGGAAGCCCTTCTTGGCTTCCCGAGGTGTACCTGCTGTTTGTGAAACTGGGTGGTTCAACGAATTTGAAGAACAAGTTGAGGAATTTCTGACCCCGATTTGCTGGCAGATAAAGCCAGTTTAGGAAGATTGTGCTGACTGCGACCACGCAGACATTATTTTCTCTATGGTCGAAAGCGGGAGTGATCCATGGCAAAGCAGTTCATCGTGAAACGACTTGACCGAGAAGCAGCTGCCCATTTTGGCGGAGCACTCCTTGCGAATTCTTTCGATCTCACGCTGACCTATCTTATAGGCTAGCGCCTGGCCTGGCCAGATTATGTAGCGATTGATCTCTGCTATGATTTCCGTGTCGGTTATCAGCAGATTATCCTGGAAAAATTTTATTGCCTTGTCTCTCGTCCAGTTAAAGTAATGCATCCCAGTGTCGACAACGAGTCTACAGGCACGCCATGCCTGATATGTGAGCATTCCGAATCGGCTGAGGTCGTTTTCATAAAGCCCCATTTCATCTCCGAGCCGCTCTGAATAAAGACCCCATCCCTCTACAAAAGCTGTAAAGTGCGCGTGCCTCCTGAACTTTGACAATTCTGCCCGCTCCATTGCGATGGCAATCTGCTGGTGATGCCCCGGCACCGCCTCATGCACTGTAAGGGCAGTCATGTTGTATTTGGGGCGGGTCTCTGGCTTGTAAGTATTTGCGTAGAAGATTCCTTGACGAGTAAAATTGTCATCCGGTGAATAGTAAAATGCAGCGGGGCAGTCCTTTTCACGATACTCTTCGATAGGCTTGACCTCGCATTTTACCTTTGGGAGCCTTCCGAATACCAAAGGCAATTTGGTGTAGCATCTGGCAAGAATTGTCTTATATCCCTCAACCAGTTCTTCCCTCGTCTTTGGAAAATTGGATGGATCACTCTTCAACCTTTCCATGAATGTCTTGAGGTCATTGGTACGTGCTATCTTTTTCATCTCAGAGTGTATTGATTCAAGATCTGCAAGGCCTATTTCATGAATCTGCTGTGGAGTCAGCTCTGTCGTCGTATTCATCTTTGCAAGAAATTCATAGGCAGTTTTTCCGCCTTCAATGTTGCAGATACCGACAGCCTCGCGGGATTTATAATCCGAGCTCAGAAAGCGGTAGAGTCTCTCAAAAGCCGGATAAATATGCCCCTCAATGTGTCTTTTAAAGGCCTCTGCATGCTTTGGAAATCTTTTCGCAGGATTAAAGAGCGGTGAACTCTCAATGGGAGTATTTATGAATGACTTGAGCTGTTCCAAGACCCTTTCATGCGCGATGCGCGGGGCAACCCGATCCTTCGAAAGTCCTGTCTTAAGATTGCTTATATAATCATTAATAAAAGTGCTGAAATTCTCGTATCTGGTCAATAAAGCCTCAATATCCTCATTTGAATCGAGCGGCTGGAAATTTAGTATTGAGAGTAATTGTAATTGAGGCCCGAATATCTGATCTACTTCCCATTCATAAAGTTTATATTCAAGTGTCTTGAGCAGATGCCCGATCTTGAGAAGCAAGACATCACAAGTTATAAAATCCTCACCGTGGAGGCTGTTTTTATCGAGTAAACTTAACTCCTGATGAAAGCGCCTGAGATCTACCCTCTGCTGTTCAACAGCTAACTCACTAAGATCTGGGAGCAGGTGGTTATACCTCGTGTCTCCGTAAAAAGTAGCTTCTATCGGGTCAGTCTTTAATCTCCATTCCCAGTACCTATTGACAATATCATCCAGCTTTTCCTTATGATTCATGTTAATGAGTTAGTTTCTTGCGCAATAGAAAGAGTGTCAAGACAATGAAGACCAGAATAACGATGCTAGCGTAATGATATTCAGAGCCTGCAAACGTGTAGAGATCGTAGAGCCTCCCGTAAGAGAGCATCAATCGACCCATTACTGTAGCACCGTAAGAGGCGCCGAAATAGATCATTAAGAAATAGATTCCGAGTCTTGCAACTTTACCAACTGCCCCTTTGTGTTCAACAGAGAAAAAGAAATAAATAAGGACTGAAATTACAGCGAATAAGATTATGATTTGTGAGACATCATCAAGAATGGCGCGTGGGGATGTAGCTATCTCTCCAAACTCTGTCTTCACTATGGGCTTCACTGTTGCGTTTGCCTGAGCCAGAAACGAAGTCTGAAGCACCCTTGGGATCGCCAACCCCGCACTAAAGCCAACAAGGAGAGCAAGGCTAAATCGACTCGTCCATCCAACCTTAGGGAACATTCTAAGAAGAATAAGCAATCCGAGTAAGGTAGGAATGATTAATATAAATTGTTGTTCTTCGATAAGCGGCATGTAAAGTTTAGGTATGATATAATCTTTGACATCTATGACTAGTGCATACCCGAGACTGGCACCAATATAAAGATGCTCAGCTATTTTGTAGAAAGGATTATCCTTGTAGAGAAAACTGTACATGAATAGTGTTATTCCAGTAGCTACCCATGCGCCAAATATCTCCCAGTTCATTGCGCTTTCTTCCTTGTCTTAAAGTAGGCGATGTTGGCTATGATGATCAAAAATATCATAAAGAAATGTACTATTGAGATTGCGTCCATTGCTGCAATTCCTTTTCCGGGTTCATCTACAAGTTTTTCATATTCTGCGGCGCCTCGGATTCCACCTATGAGACCCTTAAACTGTCCGCTCTGATAATATGGGATGACCTGCGGCATTATTACAGCTGTACAGCCAACACCCATATTGAATTTGTATACGTCTGCTCCATATGTAAGCCATGTCTCTGCTCCCGGATCGCCTGCGTTGAAATCAACCATGAATTTGATGTCGTTTAATGACTTGACATCCTTCATTATTGACAAGGTCTTTAGATCAGTTCCCTTGGAATCGGTCGGATAGACCTTGTACCAATCTGTACCGAGGCCTGATATGACGCTTACTGGCATCGGCTTCCAGCCAAGGAATACATAATCTTCACCATATTTCTTTGTCTGACCATGTTTTTCTTCAAACTGTTCGACACTTTTGGTCAGTATTTCATTTGCTAAAGTAGTACCTGTAATCCAAAGATTCATCACTATGATTTTAAGATTCTTTTTTAGGCAGTGCTTTGTGACTACATAAGCCATGGGTTCAAGCTCTGGTTTCGACCCCGGGTCAAAATCGAACGATAAAAGTATCCTATCGCCTGGCGCCAAGGCCTCTATGTTGTCATAAAGCGTCTTGACCTGCTCGCCGGCCTCCAAGCCTGGTATATTCAAAGGACTAAAAATGGCAAGCAATATGACAACTCCGACAACTAGGAATATTATTCGCCTATCGAGATTAAGAAGCTTTTGCCACATTAGTCTTTACCAAGATAAACTCTTTCTATACCAAATATGATTCTAAGTGATGTTGCAATAGCGCCCAATGTAACTCCTAGAAGTATAGCGCGTCTCGCCGCCATACCTGGATTTTGTATGATCCAGTCCTTTATCTGGAGAGCAGAAACGGTATCCCGAATCCCAAGAAAACCTAAGAAGTATTCACCAAGCGGCACCATGCAGAACATCACGATCATTGCCGTGATGCAAAGGAGCGCAGCTGTGAGTGTCCTGACCCTGAATGCCCTAAATGCAGCAGAAGCCACAAAGAAACCCAGAATCGAGAAGACAGTGGCTGAGAGCGGACTGAATATATAATTGTAAAACCAAAGCCATGCAGTGGTGGTATTTTGCTCGGTAAAGTTTTCACCCTTAGTTGCCAGCCCAATACCGCAAGCCAGAAAAAAACCTATAAACATAAAGAAACTATATCCCCAACCGGGCGAAAGTTTCGCTATTCTACCTGCATGCTGAGATGCAACCATTACGATCCCAAGGATTGAAGCGGCAAAACCGATGATTGTTACCCAGATATTGGCATCCTCAAGCAGTTTTTCAGATGCTTTATTAGGCACAAAAAATTGAAGTGTAAATATCACCCCTATTACAAAACAGGCCACTATTGGTAACGTTCTCTTTAAAAACATGCCTAAAATAACCTGATCATATCCATTAGATTTAAAATAGCTTCATCAGCTCTGGTCAGCGTAACAATAGTCAGTAACAAGGTAAACAATATAATAAGAATCATTATAAACCCTTTTCCTGAATCCTGACCTCTAAGTGTTGCCGTTGATACTGGGTCTTTTGAAATGTATGCGCTAGCGGCATAAAGTTCCTCACCAACAAGGGCATAGTCACATGCCGCAACAAAAAATGGCAGTTGATGCTCTGCATCGGTGGCAGCAATCTGAATTGCCCCTTGCTGTGCGCCCGTCTCTGCCAGTAGCAGCGACTCGGCATAATAGTATCCAAAGTAGAAACAAGCAGACGGCTTTTCACGTATCATCATTCCATCTACGGCTGCGGTGTAAGCAAACTGATCACTCGTAACGTAAAAATTGATATCTTCTCTATATGAATCAGGCCTTCCTACTGAAACATATGCTTCTTTTGTCACTTCCTGACATATCACATTAATCATTGGCGAGGTATGTGGCACCTTGAGCCTTGCCTCGAATTTTGCAACCTTCTTGGCAACTTCTCCTAATACTATAATTGCCGCCATTGTGGAGATGGCAACCTGCGGATGCTGAATATCAACTACATCACCTCGACCTGTAAGGAAGTACATCGGTCTCCCCATTTCAACACCGCGCCCAATTGCCTCATCAATGGCATCTATACCACTAATCTTTCTAAGGAAGAGTCCCTTTCTCTTCGCTACTGAGATCAGCCATAGCATTATTACCGCAAAGAGGATCATATAAATGAAACTATTAAGCTTGCCCCAATCGAAAAGATTTGACTTGGCCGTGACTACCATCAATGGTGCATCCTGTTTTGATACGCCCTTTACTGCAGAGACTTTAATATTATACTCGTGACTGGCAAGCTCATCGTTGATCCCGTCTAACTTCTCAGACAATCTCTTAATTAGAATATCAATGCGTTTAACAATCACTCCCAACCTTTCGACTGTCTCTTGCTTCTTAGTATTGTAGCCTTCCAGCAAAAGTGAACTAAATTCTTTTGACTTTATCACACTTGTTATTTCAACGATTTCCTGACTTGCTGATTTGTAATGTCCTCTTTTTTTTAGAATTTCATGTGTTTGTTGACGAATTTTAATAGCATCCTGCTCCTCAGGTTTTGCCCTGCTCAGTTTTTCGTTAAGAAGTCTTTCGATCTGTGATTCATCAAGTGTTACAACAACCTGTAGAAGTTTGTCAAGAAGCTCCTGTCTCCCGAATCGTTTCTCATTTAATTTTTTCTCTAGTTCAGTTTTCTTGTTTTCAGTCTCCTCCTTCTTCTTTTGGATTACCGCATCTATCTCTCTTTCATCCTTCTCCGCCTGCTCTTTTTCTGTCTTCTTTTTTTCCGTCTCTTCAAGATTCTTAATAATCTTTTCTGCTTCTTCACCAAGAGTTTTGATTTTCGAGTAGATCTCCTTTACTGTACCTCTTCTCTTTTCAACCGAATCCATATCTTGCGCGTCATTGCTACCGAGTTCCCTCTTAATAATTTCTCTCAATTTATTTAAATCAGACTGGGCTTGCTTATTTCTTGACAGTTTATCGAACAGTTGTTTTTTGGACTTTTCTAGTATCTCCAGACCCTTTATTAGCTCGTCTTTTTTCTCTTTGGCTTTCTTTCTTATGCCATCCTCGTCCACTTTTAATCGATCTATCATGCCTCTTATTTCACTTTCTTCCTCACTGTCAATCTTAAAAACCTTAAATTTAGAGCTTAGTTCAGTAAATACCTCCTTAATCTTTTCAAAGTTAGTGATAAGATCTGGCTTAAAGTTGTCTACCGGTTTGATAGTAGAAACGTGCCTTTTAAAATCCTTGTCTGAGAGCCAGAAGGGCGCCTTGCGATCCCTTTTAAAAGAACTTGGGCCCTTGGCAATACCACTTGAGCAAGCCACTGTTTTTAGCTCAATGAAAGGACCATCTTTGTTTATCGCACATGAAATCTTGTAATTTATCGCTTCATTTTTTAACTCGCCCTTAAGTCTTGTAATTTCGCTTTTTAGCTTTTCTTTTTCCGCTTTTGCTGCTTCGCTTTCTTCGAGCAGTAATAGCTCACTCTGTAATTCTAGCAATGAGATTTTTAGCTGTTTGTTGAATAAAGGCAGTTCAGCAGGTAAGACATCCCACTCAACGATAAGGGAACCCACATCAGCCGACTTGCTATCTGGAAGATCGTATACTTTTACATTTTTTGGTGTGATGTCTTGATCTTGTGGGATTACGAGGAAAATGACCCCTAGTAGCCCAACTCGCATAGGGGCAGTATAATATCTGAAAACTCAAATGTCAAAGATCAAAACCCTAGTAACCGTTACAAAGTGTGTGGGGTGCGGGTGGACATAAAAAGTTTAACAAAAAACCCTCTCCGCCTATAATTTTGTTAGAACATTTAGGGGAGAGGGT
>SBBU01000242.1 GCA_005239585.1 Planctomycetaceae bacterium | reverse complement strand
TTGAGCTTTTGTAATAACAGAAAATTTTGCTTGATTTTCACGCAGGATTCACGTTAACTTATCTAAGTAGATGCCTTTGAATTTTCCAAACTCTTCTGTTCCAAGTACATAACAGGCCATCGAACCATATAGGACGCCCAGAGTCGGACAACCATGCGTATTTGAGATATTATCAATATTATTGCGTACATAGTTGGCAGATTTGGTAAGGACAGGATCTTTGGCCTCGGTGCCAAGTAGATAGAGTGCAAGCAGAATAGCAGACGTGCGACCAACGCTATCTTTCCCTGCTAACTTTTGTTTAGGATCATATGGGAAGTTTCCATCTTTCAACTGGTGCTTTTTAAAAAAGTCGTGTATGTCGTCGGTAGCCTTGATCTTCATCTTGAGTTTGTTTTTCAAGAGCGCCAATGTGAATGTTGCCATTCCGGTTGAGATCAGGAGTGTATTAGGATATCCACCCTGTGAAAGTTTCTTGGGCTTATGGTGCCCCCAGGCCCCTTCGATCTTAGATTCTTCAAGTATATAAGCAATCTTGTCTAATGACCCCTGTACATTGCTATATCCACGCAGTTTTAATTCACTGAAGAATAACCCTGTAACGCTGGTTGGCCAGACGTATTGGCTCCAAAAATATATTGTGGTCATGGTCTCGGGGATATTGCCTTTCTTTAATCTTTCTGCTGTCTCATTTATGTACTCTTCGAGGTATGCCTTGGTCTTATCGATTGCATCTTTTTTGGCACAAAGTTTTGCATCAGTTGCAAGCACGTAAGCGAGTCCGGCTGCGGCATATGTAGTAGGTCTGAAAGGGGAGCCCATATTAGTAAGCGAAAAGAGGTTCTTATCCAGATAGTCAATCGCTTTTTTTACCGATGTTGCACAACTCTGGCATGCCAAGTCGCATTTCTCGGGGTGTTCTTTTGATTGATTCGCCCTCGAAAGATACCCCGATCCTTGGGTCGGGTATGCCACTGCTTCGTCCCCCCTCTTCGAGTCGGGACTTTGCTGGAGGCACAAGCAAGTGGCGAGATCTTCGGCGCATGAACGTTTAGAGGGAACGATACCTTGCAGCAAGCTGCGAGGCCGTTCATTGAAGCTACTGACAAGTAGCAGGATTGAAAGCGTGTAAACTGCCTTGTTCATATGTATAACTTTACCTTGTTGGTTATTCGAGCACAAGAAAATTCTTTCTGAATTGAATCTCAGTAACCATGTCAGGCCGTTAGTCCGAAAGGTATTTTTCAATGCCCAGTATATGATGTCATTATGTAGCCGTTTTTTAGGTTCGACGCCTATCTTAACAAGATTGGGATTATTTCATAATCTGATAGGCGTAAGGTTTTTAATGCTTCTGGGTTAATTTATGATGCTCCTAGTTTTTGCGTGGAACTGCTTGCAAGCGAGCAATTTACATGATAATCTTTTGCTTATGAGGATTGGTGTATTTGGAATTGCACTCCTGCTTATCTTCACTCCTGTTCTGTTTCAAGAGGAAATGGAAATCGGTTTTGCTGAATCTGGAGCTATAGATCATCATCATGATCCTGATACAGGGTATCACCATGGCCATAGTCATCATGACAGATCGGAAACACCCTGCCAGGATTCAGGTTCTCACCACCACCATAACTCGCACTGTTGCTACACTCCTCATAGCAATTCACCCCTACTAATGCTTGTTAGTGGATATGCAAGTAACGATACTCTAGTTGACCGGGCATATATTGATGAATCAAATCTTATTATCTTGCCTACGCCAAAAGAATTCTTCCATCCACCAAACGCTTAACATAATCAAATTTAGGTCTGCGTAATCCCAGAGTGATCTAGTTAATCTATTAGCATTAGCGAAATTACATTTTTTGGAGAGGAGAATAAATTATGTCTATTGTACGTGTTCTCGTCGTAAGCTTGGTTTTGATGATCTTTGCGGGATGTGACAGGTCAAAGACTAGTCATTCCCGCGATAACGGACACGGGGGCAATCATTCGCATCATCACGATGAAAAAACGGCACAGATAACGGTTTGGAGTGATCGTTACGAGATATTTATTGAGCATCCCTATGTAGTTACTGGAACGCCTGCTGATTTTGTAACTCATGTTACAGATCTAAAGACTCTTGAGCCTAGACAAAAAGGATCAGTAACGTTCCTGCTTCAGTATCAAAACGAAGCCCCTATTGAGCACACCGAATCTGCACCAGCTCGGGCAGGCATCTATATACCAGAACTGAAATTTCCAAGACGTGGGGAGTGGATTGTGAAGCTTCGAATCCCTACCGATGACAAGGAGGCTCTTATTGAATTGCCACCTATTATGGTTTACAGCTCAAAGCAGGAGGCTGACAAGGCGCCTGAAAAAGAGACTCCACAGGGAATAACATTTCTTAAAGAGCAGCAGTGGAAGCTAAAGACGAAAAGCGAGTCTGTTAGCAAGCGTAGAATGATCAAGCGCCTTCGTGTCCCGGCAGTCGTCTCCGCATATCCGGGTCTGCATGTCCAAGTCTTTTCCCCCGTAGCAGGATATCTTGCATTTTCAACCCAGCCTTTTTCTACCATTGGTCAAGTGGTAAAAAAGGGTGATCTACTGGCATTTGTCCGTATTCCACTCTCCGATTTTACTATCAAGGTTGTAGAGGCGGAGGCACAGAGTATACGTGCAAAGTTAGAATTAGAGCAGGCAGGACTTGCGTTAACTCGTGCACAAAAACTTGCGGCAGAACAGATTGCACTCGCCAAGTCGGAATTAGACCTTTCTGAGCTAACTTTGACTCGTGTGCAAAAGCTGACGACTGAGCAGGTTGCACTCGCCAAATTAGAACTAGAACAAGCAGAGCTTACCTTGGCGCGCACACAAAAACTAGTGGCTGAAAAAGCAAAATCTGAAAAAGAGCTCAAGGAGGCTGAGTTCGCCGAAAAGACAGCACGTATCAAGTATGAGACGGCTCAAGTCAAATCTGAAAAAGAGCTCAAGGAAGCTGAGTTTGCCGAGAAGGTAGCGCGCACCAATTATAAAATTGCTCAAGTTAAATCTGAAAAGGAAATCAAAGAAGCTGAATATTCTGAGAAAATAGCGCATGCCAGTAACGACGCTGCTGTTGCTCTCATGGATACATATCGCAAGACGGGTGTGGTCCTAGTCTCAGATCCAAGACATGGGAAACTTGTCTGTGTTGAGTTGACAAGTCCTATTGAAGGTGTGATCACTAGGATCGGAGCGGCAATTGGAGAGCACATCTCACCTGAGCGAAATATCTTTACAGTGCTTAATACATCGCTTGTGCTGATCGAAGGAAAGGTCTTGGAGGTTGATGTCGGTAAGATAGCCTCTACAAAAGGTGCAGCATATGAAACCCCTGATGCCAAGGGAAATTTTGTATCGATTACGGAAGATAAAGGGCGGCTTATTTTTACTGGCCTTAATGTTGATCCTGTATCACGTACACTCCCGGTGATCTATGAATTGAAAAACCCTAATGGTCAGTTTCGAATCGGGATGTCGTTGACTCTTTACATCGAGACGGATCATGCTGAAGATGCGCTTGCTGTTCTAGAGTCTTCCATTGTTGATGAAGAGGGAAAAACTGTGGGCTTTGTTCAGGTCGCAGGAGAAACATTTCAGAAACGTGAGCTTACGCTTGGTATTCGGGATAGCGGGTTTGTCCAGATAGTCGCGGATCCGAAACAACCTGCGCTCAAAGAAGGTGAGAGAATTGTAACACAAGGGCCCTATGCTATACGCCTTGCTTCTATCGCTTCCACAGTCCCAGCACATGGCCACCATCACTAGGAGATTTAATGATGTTGTTACACAATAAATCCGCCATTACTAAAGGAGGGAAGAAGCAATGGTTGCATCAATAATTCACTGGTCGCTTCGAAATCGGGCGGCCATTCTTGCCTTGGCGCTTATACTATGCCTGGTGGGTGGGTATGTAGCATTGAACATGCCGGTTGATGTATTTCCTGATCTTACTTTTCCTACTGTTACTGTAATGACAGAGGCGCATGGTATGGCGCCTTCCGAGGTTGAGACACAAATTACCTTCCCTTTGGAGGCCGCTATAAACGGCGCTCCGGGGGTTCGCAAGGTGCGCTCCGCGACCGTCGCAGGGTTTTCTATCATCTGGGTGGAGTTTGAGGGTGGCACAGATATGTATCTGGCCCGCCAGATCGTGACGGAGAGGATTGCAGCAGTTGAAAAAGAACTCCCTCAAGAGGTGGAAAAACCAATTCTAGCACCTGCCTCCTCTATCATGGGAGAGATTTTGTTTATCTCACTTTCATCAGTAAAGGAGAATGGAAAAGAAAAACATAGCCTTCTAGATCTGCACACCCTTGCAGACACCGAGATCCGCAGGAGACTATTATCTGTTCCCGGTGTTTCTCAGGTGACTCCTACAGGTGGAGGGGAGAAGCAGTATCAAGTTGTCCTTTCGCCAGAGAAGTTGCGTATATACGATATATCGCTTGATCAAGTTGTTCATGCATTAGCTGCCTCAAATAAAAGTGTCTCGCCCGGCTTTCTCAACGAGAGGGGATCTGAGTATATCATTACCGCTACGGGAAGATTAAGAACCCTTGAGAGTATTGGTGATATAGTAGTTATCGTAAAAGATCGAGTTCTGATTCGAATTTCCGATATTGGTCATGTTCGTATCGGTGAGGCGCCGAAAAGAGGCGAAGGGTCTGCCCAAGCCAAACCGGCAGTGATTATTGGTATTCAAAAACAACCTGGTACTAATACCATAGCGCTAACTCATGAGCTGGACAAGGTTATTGATGAGCTTGCTGAAAAGCTCAAGAAGGATGGCATGTTAATCAACAGGCATGTATTTAGACAGGCAGATTTTATAGATGTTGCATACCATAATGTCCTTCATGCCCTGCGCGATGGCGGTATCTTGGTAATCGTAATCGTGCTTTTCTTCCTTGCCAACATTAGGGCGACACTCATTACGCTCACAGCTATTCCGCTCTCGCTGTTGGCGGCTGTCTTAACTCTCAAGGCATTCGGGTCTACCATAAACACAATGACACTGGGTGGGATGGCAATCGCGATTGGAATGCTGGTCGATGATGCCATCATCGATGTAGAGAATGTCTTTAGGCGCCTAAGAGAGAACAGCAGGCTGGCTGAAGGGAAACGCAGGTCGGCTTTTCAGGTGATCTTTGATGCAAGCGTCGAAGTCAGGACCTCGATTGTCTTTGCTACATTTATCATTGCCCTTGTTTTCCTCCCGCTCTTCTTTCTCTCTGGTGTCGAGGGGCGGCTTTTACAACCACTAGGAATGGCTTATCTTGTCTCATTGATGGTCTCTCTTGTTGTGGCTGTAACAATAGTCCCAGCCCTTTGCTATATTCTTTTGCCTAAAAGCAAGTCAGTTCAGCGTGGGACCGAGCCACGAGTTGCACACCTTTTAAAAGAGGGCTTTGAAAAACTGCTGAGGTTTATCCTTCGGTACCCATTGGGTGTTGCGCTGCCTGCTTTTCTACTTTTTGCGGCAGCCGTGGTGGGAACCCAGTTTATGGGCCATTCGTTTCTGCCTGAATTTAATGAGGGTGCTCTTACAATTAGCATCACAACGCTTCCGGGGACATCTCTTGCTGAATCAAATAGTCTGGCAAATTTCGCTGAGGAAATCCTGCTTACCCATCCTGAGGTTCGATTTACTGCGAGACGCACTGGACGTGCGGAACTGAGTGAGCATGCAATGGGAGTTGAATCATCTGAGATAGATGTCTCGATACAGCTTAAGAAGCGCACCAAGGAGGAGTTTTTAAAGGCGCTTCGAGACGACCTTTCGATTGTTCCCGGTGTGAGTATCATCATCGGACAGCCCATATCACACCGCATCGATCATATGCTCTCAGGTGCTCGCGCAAATATCGCAGTCAAGATATTTGGAGAGGATCTTTACAAGCTTCGTACATTGGCCGAAAAGACACGTCAGCAAATGTCCACTGTTAGTGGGGTTGTTGACCTTTCAGTTGAGCATCAGATGGATATCCCTGTGCTCAAGGTTAGGTTTGACAGGACAGCAATTGCCAAATATGGTCTTCATATAGAGGATGTTGCGCATATTTTGGAGGCAGCATTTCAAGGTGAACCTGTGTCAAGGGTTTTTGAAGGCAGAAACTCGTTTGATCTTGTTGTCCGCATTGAGGATGAAAAGGGCTGGGATTCGGAATCGATAGGAAATCTACTGCTGGATACGCCAATGGGAACCAAGATCCCATTACGAACAGTTGCGGCAATTGAAAAGGATTATGGTCCAAATGTAATTCACAAAGAACAGGCGCAGCGAAAGATTGTGGTGATGTGTAACGTTGCAGGAAGAGATGTTATCTCGGTAGTTGAGGATATTCAAAAGCTGGTAAATCCTGTCATATCCGAAGAAAGAGGTTACAGAGTAGAGTATGGTGGACAGTTTGAGAGTGCAATAAATGCAAATCGCATATTAACGATACTCGGCATTGCTGTTGTTCTTACGATAGGATTCTTGCTCCATCTGGCGTTTGGCTCTTTTCGCGATACGCTTTTTGTAATGCTTAATCTCCCGCTTGCATTGATCGGCGGGATCGTGGGAGTTTTTGCCTCAGGCGGAATTCTTTCAGTGGCATCGCTCATCGGTTTTATTACAGTCTTTGGCATCGCGACGCGAAATGGCATAATGCTGATCTCACATATACGCCACCTCCAAGAATATGAGGGTGTGACCGATTTTCGCGAGGCAGTTTTGAGAGGGGCAAAAGAGCGACTTGTTCCCATTCTGATGACCGCGCTTGCAGCGGGTCTTGCTCTCATTCCTCTGGCTTTGGGTGGCGGAAAACCCGGAAGTGAGATCCAGACACCTATGGCAATCGTTATCCTGTTCGGGCTGATGAGTTCGATGCTGTTAAATATGATCGTCGTGCCGACGCTCTATCTCAAATTTGGGAGACCAACCAGTCCAAAAAAAGTTGAAGGAGGAACTGTAAGATGAAAAAAACAATCATTCTTCCCATTTTGCTAATGTGTGCTTGCACTGGCAGGTCTACTTTCGAGACCCCTTTTTTTGATTATGGGGATTTGACCGACAAAAAGACTGTTACAGGACCAAAATCTGCAGTGCAGGAACAGCCTATCCAAGAACTCACGCTTGAAAAGGCCTTTAGACTCTGTGAACAGTTTCATCCCAATCTAGAGGCGGCTCGCGCAAAGATTGAAGCCGCCGAGGGACGCATGTTGCAGGCTGGATTATTTTTAAATCCGGAGCTTGTTGCACGAATCGAATCATTGCCCGGGCACAGCAATAATCCATCACAGGATTTGATAGGTCTCACTCAGCGCATACCGATAGGCGGGCGGATCTCTTGGGCTCAGCGTGTGGCAGAGTTGGAACTTGGGCAGTTAGTTAAAGAATTTGATGCAAAGAGACTTGAAGTTAGATTCAAAGTGCATGGGGCATTCGCAACTGCATTGTATCTTACCAGGTCTGTACAAATACTCAAAGATGCACTCCAGAATGCGGAAAGTGGTGTTAAGATAGCCAAGGCCCGAGTTGATGCGGGCGAGGCTCTCCCTGACGAGCTTGCGCGTGCTGAATTGGAACAGATTAAAATCAGACTTGAGCTTAAAAGGGAAGAATCAATGCAGAATCTGGCAATAGAGGCGATCAAGGTCTCGATTGGCAACACCGCGCTAAAGATCGAGGCGATCAAAGGGGATCTGGAGGCCACAATAGATATTCCTGCGCTTGAAGTGCTTGTAATGAAGATGGCTGAGAGCTCAATATTAGCCTCTGCCGAACTTGATATAAAGATTCAGCGAGCACGTCTTGAGCTGGCCAAGTCTGAAACCATTCCCGATGTTAATCTTGACCTTGTATATCGTCGCTATGACTTTATAAGACAGAACACATTTGATCTGGGTGTAGGAATCGCTCTTCCCCTCTTTGATCGTTCTCAGGGAAAATTAAAGGAGGCCCGGTCAGATATCGACAAGGCGGAGGCTCAGTTAGCCGCTAAAAAAAATGAACTTTATCAGCACATTTGCGAGACCCATGCGAAGCTTACTCGCGCCCTAGAGAGTGCCAAGCTTATCAATGAAAGCATCCTTCCTAAGAGCAAAAATATATTAAAGAGTACAGAGGTGCGCTATAAAGCAGGGGATATTAGTTTTATGGAAACGCTCGTTATCAGACGAGACCATATATCATATCAGCTCCAGTATCTTGAGGCGTTGCGGGATGTAATGCAAGAGTGGGCGGAGCTTTCTTTCTATGTCAAGCTTGAAAAATGACAGCAGTTTAACCCCGCTCCCACAGTAGTCCCGCATCTATGAACGGGCTGCGCCTGTCAAGTATTTTCGTTTTTCGTCCATCAGTCCTTTATAAAATTACATTTGTTTTTTAAGAGGTTTCTCCTCTACGCA
>SBBU01000036.1 GCA_005239585.1 Planctomycetaceae bacterium | reverse complement strand
TTTTTAGGCCACCGACGCCAAGTCGTTGCATATTAGCCTTTTTAGGTAGTTTGGCCAGTAGGGAAAAACAGGATTATCCCGCCGTGCCACCTTCCTACCGAAACGGTACTGCAGGCAGGGAATACCCTACTGTTTGCTGCGGGGATAAATGGCGCAAGAATGGTTAAGTTTTTTGCCATTACAAGGGACAAAGCTCTGGCGGGATTCCGCCTCAGCTTGTCGAGTCCGCGTCGAGACAGAACACCCCGCAGCTTGCTGTGGGGAGGCTTCATTTCGGCCAGCGCAATTCTACCGGAAGCATCTTGGGAAATTTTGCGTGCGGCTCGGTTTGATACCAATAGGCCACTGATGCAATATCGTCAGCCAATGGCTGAAATTTATTGTTTGGCCACCAACCCAGCGCCTGGATTGTGACACGAAGGCCCTTTTCAAACCTGATAGGATCAAGCACAAGCCAACGGTAGAGTGCGTGTTTGGGAACTTCACCCGGCTCCTTCCTGAAGAGGGGATAGCCAAGAAACGCGGTTGAATATGTCTCGCCTCCAAAACCCCACGCGCCTCCAAAATAGTCCTCTGTGCCTGTGGTGCAGATCGTCGGATATTCCTTATCCCCATCCAAGTAAAATTTCACCTCGCCCTCCCCCCACCAGCCATTTGCAAGCTGTGTCCATGCCAAAAACGTCCCAACATAATGTCCCTTGCCCTTGACACCATCCAAGATCACATAGTCAGGGTTTTTTGGGTCAGTGACGGCCCTACGCCACTGGGCATGAAAGTAGGCTGCGTTCCTAGGAACCTCACCAAGCGAATAAGAAATCTGATAGAAAAAACCTCTAATCTCTCCCGAGTGTTGACTTTCAATCGTGATCTTACAGCCCTTGCGAAAGGGCATCGGCCAATAACAATTAAAACCACCGGATGGATTGACAGCCACCGGAATTGAATTCACGTTATAGCGGATACCATGACCACACGCAAAGAAATCGCCAAGAGGCACTTCAACAGAGGGCGATGCCTCTCCATCCCAGTAAAATCGAAGGATGCAGTCACGATAGGCCTTTGGATCGACAGTCATCCAGATATGCCTTATGGTTCCCGGCCCTTTGATCTGAGCAAGTGTGGTCAAGGACGCCTTTTTCAGCGTAATAGCAGGACGCACCTTCCACCCCCTGCCAAGCTCCGATCCGGGGTCATCAGCACTGGGGACCACCTTGGCCCCGCCGCCCGGCTCACCAGTTGGATTTTCTGCTGAAATAGACCTGCTTTTCTCATTCGATAACAACGGTATATTTCCCAGTCCCAGCGCAAAAAGTTCATTCATTTTGTCTCCACTAGAAATTTAGTTTTTGAATAAAAAGTTTTTTCATCTGAAGACCCACAAACTAAGCAAGGAGCTTCAAATAAACCCTAGCCCCGCGCCCGCAGTAATATCTGCTACAGCAGACCTTGCCCCGTTTCACGGGGCGTCTGTTAAACGGGAATACTGCGGAAGCGGGGCTAGTCGATAGATCATATTTCTGACAAATGGTAATAGCTGACTGGGAGTTGTCAAGGATAGACGCCAACACGTTATTTGACGTTTTTCAGAGCCAAGAGGGCGAGGCCTGTGCCATAGGTTCTGCCCAGCTCGTGTGAATCCACAAAGGCGCCATCTATTTCCTGAATATTTAAAAGAATCTCTCTTAGCTTTTTAATAAATTCCTCTTTTTTCCCCTCTTTTAATCTCGTTGTTGCCTCGGTTAGGTGATGAAAGTTGTGGAAAAAGAAAAAGCCAGCTGTAGCAGCAGGACCAGCATGGTAATCTGTTCTTCTTACCTGCAATAGCGGTTCTATATTTTTTAGTGTACTTTCCATAGCCTTTTCAATGTTTTCTAAAGAGCTTTGGCCTGCGAAAAAGAGCGCCATTTCGCACATTGGGTCTCGGCCTGTTACCCAGCTTCCACCTTTGCCAGTACTATAGGGAAATGTCCCCTTGGAATCACGGGCAGCCATTAATTTTTTTGCAGATTTTTCAAATATTCTATCTGGAACTTCTATACCAGCCTCCTTGGCTATTTGAAGACATATTATTATACAACCTGTTGTAAAGGGATTATCATACTCATGACTCCAGTAACCACTTCCCTGTTGCTTTTCAAGCGCATTGATTACTTTTTCAGCAGCCTCTTTAATTTTGTCCTGATCCTCTTTTTTCGACAAGGTAGGGAGTAATTTTCCAAAAAAGAGAACTTTGTACCCATGTGAATAGCAGCTCTCCTTTCCCTTGTGTGTAAGATTTTTCTCGCTTATCATGTATTCAGTCGCTTTTTTGACAGCTTTATCAATAGCCTCAGGATTCTTATCCCTATGCTCCAATAAACCAGTGGCTGCTACTGCAGTTGCAGCCATCCAACAATTGGGTAGTGCTGTCGGTCCTTCCCATGCATACCGGCAATCGTTCCATGAACCGTCTGACCTCTGGCTCTTTAACAAAAACTTTATAGCCAGAGATACCATATCATCAAGCTCTTTTTCTTCCCGCTTCCAAGTAGTTCCATCTTTAAGTGTCTTGTAATGAACCTCGTTTAGCCATGATACCTCTTCAAAGCAATGGGAAAGAGCTGATAAACCGATGGCGCCATCAGTGCCTCTACTAGCCTTGTATACCTCTTGTGTCCTTACAAGATGTGCCGCTGACTTGGATGCCCATCTGGTATCGGAATGATCTTTCACAATTGAACTCCATATTTCCTTCGCTGACTTTTCATCTTGACTCGATATTGCAATCACACCGAGATAATACTTTGCTTCAACAAAGCGAGAGCAGCCAGCGTGGTCTTTTAATACCTTCTCAAATGGTTGTTTTGACTTGTCCAGCTCGCCTGTCTTGAGATATACAAGTCCTTCCTCTGCGGTTAAATCTCCAGATATCTTTTCGTCTTTTGTCTTTTCCCTGCCAAGTTTTACCTGCTCAAGCGCATGTTTCGAGTCTCGCATCAGCCTGAAAGTCTTTGCTAGTTCATAATGGACAAGGGCTGATTCATCCTGCACAGCCTCTTTAGCAAGCGTCTCAAGCAACTCCTTAGCCTTGGTTAGCTCTCCATCATTTAAATATTCTCTTGCCAGATTTAGTCTACTCTTGACACTCTTATCCCCCTCTGCTGCCTTGAGCGCATCTCCAAGTTGTTTGGATGGCCCATTGAGTTCTGCATTCTGCTGCAGCACGAGAAGCATTTGGTTATAAAAGAAATCATCATTTATAGTACGTATGAAACCGATCTTATGCACCGTTTTCTTATCTGGTGTTACAAACACGAGCGCCGGATCGCAAAACTTGGGCAGTTTTTCGGGCAGACCAGCGCCAGATGCCAACTTGACTGGTACGAACTTTCTATTAATAAGCGTCACTAATTCCAGGGTGGTAAAGGGCCCTGTATACATGTAGTAGTTAAGCGGACCTCCATTGTACATGTGACTACCCGTGGTTTGTATATAACACAGAACCAATTTTTTAAGCTCAGAGGCCTCGGAATATGCCGAAGAAAGGTCATTCTTCCACACAATTTCCGATCCACACTTGGAGACCAGCTCTTTATTGCTCTGCTGGCCATATGTTATGGCACTTGCTAAAAGGATAGCGATTAGAACCAAAAAGGACCTCATATTGAATATACGTATCGAAGAATAGATCGTTTGATCTGACAGTAGAGACTCTTGCGTCTGATGAGTAGATTTAAGTACATCTCTTCTTTTCATAAGCTCCCCTCGAAATCTGTGATATTTTAACACAAGACCATCTATTTTCAATGGAAACCCAGACCATGATGTTACCATTTTGAAATGTTAATAGTTGTTGCAATTTTGAAATGTTAATACTGAGAAAACAAGTAGTAGTTAGCCCCGTTTGTAGTAGTTTGGG
>SBBU01000237.1 GCA_005239585.1 Planctomycetaceae bacterium | reverse complement strand
TGGGTGCGATCATACGTCAATGTTACTGCGTTTCCTGTTGCCACTGCCGTGGGCGCTGTGAGCTTCGCTATCGGCTTTTTTATATCTGTCGCATACAACGAAATTACTGCTAATATATCATTGACTGCTACGTTCCCACTCCCATCTATGTCATACTTTGGGTCATGATTTATAGCTCCAACACTTGTCCCATAATTGCTTACTACTGCAAGTATATCAGAGATGTTGATCAAGTCATTCCCATCTGAATCTGGCTTGAATGGCTTGGTGATCATGATCGTTTTTGACAGTGTGTTATTTGTCTCACGTATCTCCGTGACTAGGCCCCCTGAGTCCACTGTGATTGTCAATGTATATAAACCGTCTGCCAGTGTAGATGGAATTGTCAACTGAATCGAACTAAATATTGTCGCTCTTGATCCAATCACGTTCACCTGCCTGCTGCCCAAAGAAATTGGACTCGACAGTGAACTGCCGGAAAGCTCATAACTAACTGTAAAGGTATAGGACACCTCGTAGCCCTGATTTGAAATGGCTTCCATCAGAGTTAGTAACTTGCCCTGTTCGGCTTGAGACGATAACCATATATCACTTGCACACAGATCAGGACCAATGACTAGATCTATACTAGTCCAATCAGAGCTGACTCCACTAAAATCCATCACTTTTACCTTGACTCGATAAAATCCCAGACTGCTCCAGTTGTGAGAAACGGATGTAGCCCCTCCAGAGAGGATGTTGTCAGTTGTTGTACTTGTCCCATCTCCCCAGTCAAACACATATTGGATACTCAAGTTACTTGCTGATACCGAGACAGAAAAAGCCACATCTGTCCCTGCATTTGCTGCAGTGGCGCCTGTAAGCATTGGTGTTGGCGGGATCATCGTTACAGAGAAACTACCCCACAGGGATTCTGCGCCGCTATAATCGGTGGCCCTGACCTTGATAGTATAGTTGCCAGGTGAATTCCATTTATGAGATTCAGAAGCTGTGCTCCCCGAGCCTACAAATCCTGTCGTGCTTGTCGATCCATCCCCCCAGTTGAACGTGTACTTTACTTGTTCGTTCTCAGGGTCTATCGCGGATACTGAATATGAATAGCTTGATCCAAAGATTGCTTGTGTTGGCCCAGTAATTACTGGCGTACCTGGTGGGTCATTGTATGATGCTATTACTAAAAGTGGACTCGACCAACCTGAAACAATTCCACTTGAATTTGTTACCTTTACCTTTACTGTATAAGTGTTAGCTATGCTCCAAGTACGAGATGCCGTTACAGTCTGCCCTGAATTAACAAAAGCAGAAACAGTGGTTGTTCCATCACCCCAATCAAATGTATATTGCAAGTTTTCACCATTCGGATCAATCGTTGATGCTGAATACGTGTAATTCATTCCTATGAAGCATGATGTATTACCCTCAACCCTCCAGGGCGGATATGGTGCTTGAAGATTTGGAACTGCGTTTGCGGGGTGATTGTGGTTATGAACGTAAAGTGTAGGATCACCCAGATATACATGATTATTGTAGTAGCGGAGTCCCTTTTCTCTCCACCAGCGCTGGGCGGCTATAGCAAGACTGCCGCCGCCCCCTAGCCCGTTGTACCAGGACACGCCTATCGCACCGGCATATGTCGTTGTTGCCGATCCAAAACAACCCAGGCCATATGAATCGCCAAAAATATAGGCTTCCCCTGCCATATTCGAGCCAGTAAACCCTAAGGTACCACAGCCATTGATAAAGGCAAAGTGAAGCTTGATATTATTATCCAGAATCTTATTGGTATCGAAACCTCCTCCGCCGAGCATAGTACCCGAATGGGCAATCAGGTACATGCTTTCGTATCCACCCTGTGTCGTTAGACGGGCGATAACGTCTCCAGCTCCAGCATTAGTATCAGTTGTTACCTGACTATAAACACGATGCATATTTGTGTTAACCCATGCCCCATTCTCCTCCCAACCGCCATAGGTATATGAGTATATATTACCGGTATTATATCCACGATTAGACAGTGCAAGACTATTAGTACGATACAAATGATTTTTTCTAAAGTAATTCTGTATAATACCGACCTGTGTACGCCCATTATAGTCAATGTTGCCCCACAATCGCCCCAGTATGATATCTGGTTCACGTGCTCCAGTATGTGTCAAGTACATTCCGCTACTTATCCAAGTACCATCCAGATCCATGAAAAATAAATCAACTGGTCCATAGAAACCATCAATATCGCCATTTTTGATTGGTAATTTTCCCACAAATAGCGCACCTACGAGTCCTATTGACCACTCAGACTTTAAGTAATCCCTTAGCCCCTCAGGCGTAGAACCTGTTAATACCCACTGCTTTACAAATGGATCATACCCCTCAGCCGTCAAGTCATTAACATAGTTAGATATCTCTGTGGAGATATAAGGATATAGAACAGAGTTGACCACGATTACAAAGCGTGGAGATTGTAAGTTACTAACGGGATTAAGAGCTGCTTGTGAAAAAAGTAGCGCTACAGCAAACCATTTATAATGCCTTTGCATATTACGCATACCGATACCTCAAAAACACTAGTTCTTTTCTAACGCGGCCAGTTTTTCTTCCATCTTTTTTATGGTTTCATTCCACGAATCCCAGGACCTTTTGTCAGTTGGTTTTCTGGCCCGTAATTTATCAATATAATTCCTTATTGTGCCGGCACAGCTTTTATCCCCAATCTTTACCAGGGCTTCAATGACCTCAAGGTGATACGTTAGGTCAATTCTCTTCCCGAGTTCCTTAACAAGCGGTTCTACGGCCCTCTTGTCAGCGATCAGTCCAAGAGATTTAACCGTTTCGATATGAATGCTCTGTTCAAACCCCTCTGGTCCTTGATCTCTTGAAAACTGCGCAACCAGTAAATCTGCACCCTCTGAAGATCTTAGCTCACCTAATCCTTTTATTGCTGCTAACCGCAGTGATGGATCTTTTACTGACAATTCGTCGCGAAGCGCTGGAAAGACAACCATATTTTGTGTAGACCCCAAGGCTACCAAGACATAACTTCGAAGATATGGATCGGCTCTCTCCAATTCCCTCAATAAATCCTCTGCTGCCTCGTGTGCCCGCAATCTCCCCAGCACATTAACTATCTCTAAACGTTCTATGCCCTTAACCTGAGGGTTTCCGAGTCGTTCGAGCAAGGCCTTGACGGCAGGTTTTCCTTTTTGGACCAGCTTTTCTCCTATCTTTCGGCGTACGATCGAGTCAGCGTTACCAAGACCCTCTATCAGGCGGGAAATTTCCTCAGGGGTTTCTGTTTTCTGTGTACTAGGGCTCGAAGAGGAGCTCTCTTCAGGCGTTTTATAAGGGGCTATTTCATGAGGTTTTTTTGATGTCTTGGGATCATTCGAACCTGACCCTGACTGTGTGAACTGAGGTATGCCACTCAGAAGTACGTATAATACAAGACAAGCAACACTACCTACAGTTACTAATCGCCATACTTTCACAGTATACTATTAAGATACGCTTGTTTACGTTTATAGGCATCCTCTTTGGATTCAGATTTTTAACAGAGGTTCCGTAAATTTTTCGGAGACGGCCGCGCCATCAACCTGCATTTTTCCGTAGCCAACGAACCGCCTGAAAGATAGTTACTGATCCCCCA
>SBBU01000152.1 GCA_005239585.1 Planctomycetaceae bacterium | reverse complement strand
TGGACCTAGATTTAATCTAGCTCAGGTTATGTAAAATGCACGTCTCTACTTTACACCCACACCCCACATCACTACCCCACACACTTTGTAACGGTAACGCCAGTAGAATGATAACAGTAGAATTTGGTTTAGATGTTACTGCCGCCACTTTACTAAACTTACCTGTAGTTGACCATGTACGTTCGACGCATCAAGTGATATCAACCAATAGGTCTTGATTCTAAATATTCGTTAGTTATATTCATGAAAGATTGATCGTACTATGAGCCAAGGCAAAAGTTATCATGACTAAAGAGTCGGTAATGACACATAAAAAAAACCTATCTTCACTAGTCGTTTTTGGTTTCATTGGTGCATGGGGAGGAGCCACACTTTTGTTGCTCATAATCTTTACCCCCAAAGACCGAGTCACACTTGGATATCTTGTAGAGCGGAAAAATCAGCTGGAAAGATCATGGCCTTTGCTTCCTGACAGTGAAAAGGAAAAAAAACTAAAAAAATTCGTACAGGCCTATGCAAACTTTCTAAGAACACACCCATCTAAAGATGATAAAAATCAAGCCAGACTTGTTCTGGCAGTCTTCTTTGAAAAGATCAAACGTTTAGAGGACGCAATCTTCTGGTACAATCAATATGGCCGTGAGTCATTGGATCCACAGGACTCGTTTATTGGGTTTAGCAAGGCAATATCACTGATGCACCGGACAGCTATTCCAAACGAGAAAAAGTTAGAGGTACTGAGTGAATGCCTCAAAAGATTCCCCGACGGCGAATACAATCTCTACTTTCGATTACTGATCTCTGAGATTCATCTGAGAGACGCAAATCTGCAGGCACTCTTTTGTGAAACAGGAGCTATTTTGATAGAAGCTATCCGTCTTTGTCTGAAAAGCTCTATTATTCGTACCCAATAGCCTCTAACACATTCAATCTCGCAGATCTACGGGCAGGTACAAAGCTAGCGACAAGGCCAATTAATACTGCCACAGCTACAGCTATGATCACATGAGCCCATGGGACAACAATCGGGGTGAGATAACCTGTTATCGCAAGTGTAAAGACTCGCAGCGGCAACCAGCCCCCTGCAAGACCTCCGACAACACCGACGAGGCCTCCTACAAGACCTATAAAGACCGCCTCTATGACAACTGTTCGCGCCACCTGAACCCGAGTCATCCCCACCGCGCGAAGCAAACCTATCTCGCGTGTCCTTCGAAGGACGCTGATAAGAAGCGTATTAAGAATCCCCAGAAACCCAATCAAGATAGCAATAATCACCTGAATATTTGCAAGCGCTACAGTCTGCTGCAAGGCATCTTCTGAGACTCTTCGAAGATCATCAGCATCATACACAAATAATGAATAGCGACCTTTCAGTTTCTCTGACAAGAGCGCCTTGGTTGCAGTTCTGGATGCACCCGGCTTTAAACTCATGTCAACATAAGTAACAGTTCTATCCTTCCAAAGTTCTTGATAGACCTTTAAATCCATGAGAATTGCCCCTCGCGGCCAAGAATACTCTTCAATTGATCCCAGAATTCGCAGTTTCCTAGGGCCAGTAGGAGTTTTAAGCTCTATCTGTTCTCCAACCTTCAAATCAAATAAATATGCCATATTATCGGAAATCATAATTCCTTCCCCCGAAAAAAATGATTTTACGAGACCCGGATCACTTAATTCCTGAACCCATTTCTTCAACCCCTTCTTTCGATGCATTTCCAAGAAACGATCGAACTCAAGCGCGACTAGTAATATGTCAGCGCCGCGAAAATCAGCAAAGACAGATCGAACACCATATACAATATCTACACCCTCCACCTTTCGCACATCGTCGACGAAAGAACTAGGGACAGAACTCTGACTGTAAATCGCCTTTGAAAAATCGTTGGCGCTGACCGTGAGATCGAACGGTAAGGCATCCTTCATCCAGCGATTTGCAGAATCCCTAAATCCTTCGACAAGTGCAGCAGTGGCAACCATCATTGACAACGCGCCTCCCAGTGCAATAACTGTTAAAGCAGTCCTCTGAGGAAATTTGGAGACATTATCTGCAGCCAGATAACCTTCCACCTTGAAAAGTCTACGCAGGAGAGGCCTAGTCCAGCGTGCTAATTGCATCGTGATATGAGGAAGCATCAATGCAACACCCAGAAAGATCAAGATAGTGGCTGGAATGCCTGCTGAAGTGTTGACTCTGATAGCTGACACCAGCAAACATCCAATTACAATGGTAAAGATTCCTAACCAGAATGCAGAGAGCCAAGTTTTTTCTCGTCGATAACTGTGTTGACGCAATATCTCAATTGGAGATGCTTTTACTGCCCCTCGAGCAGGAATGAATGCTGCAACAACTGTAGCAGTAACACCTAAAATAACACCTCCAATCGCTGCAAAAGGCGCAAGCACCGCCTCGCCAACATCGACCAGAAGGACAATGGCATTTACTGTTCTTGCCGTAAAGTCGATTAATGCACTCGCTAGAAAGTAACCCAACACAACTCCGATAACAGATCCCACAAAACCAACTATAAACCACTCTGCCAGCAATATTGACATTATTTGTCTGCGTGTAGCCCCGAGGGCACGCATCGTCCCAATTTCTTTCATACGTTCAACAACAGAGATCGAGACAGAATTGTAAATAATGAACAGTCCTACCAGCAGCGCTATCACACTTACGATCACAAGCGATTTAATCCTTGCAAGCGCGTCCTCCATCGTAGAGCTGGACTTGACTAGGCGCTCAACTGAATATCCGGGACATGCCTTTTCAATCTGTTCTTTTGTTGCACCAGCAACCTCGATTCTGCTAACACGACCGGGCTGGCCGAAAAGGCCCTGAGCTGAACCCAGAGACATCAAGGAAAAATTACCGCCGAAAACACGCCCCGGGCCTTCATCCTCGAGTATCCCTGTAACTTTCAGCTCACGCATGCCCTCCTTTGTGTCCACCTTCACAGTAGACCCCACTCCAAATCTGTGTTTAACCGAAAAACGGTTTGTGATAATAATTCCGTCAGGGACAAAGGCTGTTGCAAGAATTGCTTTTGGATCAACCTGTCCGCGAATTTTGTATAGTCTGAGAAGCGAGTCATCCAAGAAATCAATCCCGAAAATCAACAATGTCCCTGCATGCGGCTCGACCAGAGTAGCGGATGCCTGAATAATCGGAGCTGCAATTGCGCCGGGAATTTTTCTAATCTCTTTTACAAGTTCCTGTTCTACTCCTAGTGATTGTCCCCTTGAGACCTGCCACTCGGCCTTGCCGGCGAGATCACGCATTGTACGTTCAACAGAGGCCACAACGCTGTTTGTTGCTATATCAGATGATATGAAAAGGGCTACGCCAAGCGCAATTGCGGAAATACCGAGGAATGCACGCAGTTTATGGGACCACAAATATCGGAGTGTAAAATACCTAAGCAGAGTCCTCATTCAGTTCGGCCATCTGCAAGTTTCAATATTCTATTTGCAAAGGATGCGGCAGTCTGGCTATGGGTAACCATCAATATAGTTCTTCCATCTGAAAGTTCTTTAAGCACTTTTAATATCTCTGTTCCAGTTGCACTGTCCAGATTCCCAGTTGGTTCATCTGCAAGGATGATAGACGGATTCGCAACAATCGCGCGTGCGATTGCAACACGCTGCATTTCGCCGCCTGAAAGCTCTTCAGGGAGATGGGTCATTCGTTCATGAAGACCCAATCTCTCAAGAATATCCCGCGTCCTGGGCCGGGCGTCGTCAAGTCTTCCACCCCCCAGCAAAAGCGGAAGAGCTGCATTCTCCAGGACTGTTAATGTAGGAATCAAATTGAAAAACTGAAAGATAAAACCTATACGATTACGTCTGAAGAGCGTTAGCTCATCGTCACTCATGGTGCTAGTGGACTTGGCATCCAGCATAACCTCCCCTTTTGTAGGCAAATCGAGTCCGCCTGCCAGATGCAAGAGTGTGGATTTACCTGAACCACTCGGGCCAGTTATCGCAACAAATTCTCCCTGCTCTATTTGAATATCGATTCCATTTAGCGCCGTTACACGATTGCGCCCGCTTGTGTAGATTTTGTATACATCTTTAAATCTGATCATTACAATCCACCCCCCATTTTACCAGATCAATGAAAATTTAAAAGTTACTCTCAGACGCTCGCCCTGTCAAAAGCCTTGAAGAACCAGATTTACTGAGGGTCTGGTTACCTTGACGAGTATTGTCAAAATTGCTTTATACATACCCTAGAAACAAACTTGTGCTTTTAAATGTATCCTTATAGACAAGCCCTTGCAAAAATTCCTCAACGTTGAGGAATTTTTTGAGCTAAAGCGATCATATTTATATCACATAGTATCGTCTCTCCATTGTGTTACCCGTAACTGTTAAAAGATCTGTGCTCGAGGTGGCTAGAGCACCCCTGTGAATTTAGCATCTTTAATTTACAAATACTGGTTTCAGGTCAATGAATCCCT
>SBBU01000369.1 GCA_005239585.1 Planctomycetaceae bacterium | reverse complement strand
TGCCAGAAATAAACTCTATTAGTTTCTTTATAGCATCTTCACATTTGCTTTCCTTATCTTTCTCATGTATGTGCGTGAAGAAAAGGAGAGAGAGGGCAGCTTGCTCGTGTCTTGGTCTCTCACCGAATTTAGAAGAGGTGGCAGACTTGAGCAGGCAATTGTAAATTGAGGCAACCGCTACTTTGTAATCGCCTGAAGATGTTGTGGACCCACATGCTATAAAGGCGAGACCTGCTATTGCTGTTGTCATTATTGACGAGGCATTAGGATACCATTTCTTCTCTGTAGGGATCTTGCCATTCTCGTCTACCTGTTTTGAGAGAAAATCAAGCGCCTTCTTGATGCCCTCACTGCATTTCTTGCATTTGGATGGGCATTCGTCGCCATGCTGTACTTTTTCTTGAGAGCCGGTGAGTATTAATGATGGGATTATGAGTGCTAAAATTAAAATCTTGAATAGCACTCCCTCATGTTACCAAAACCTGTTGTCCAGTTCAAAAGAAACAATTTGATTTCCATTTTTCTTTCTATTATAATTCTGCCCTGATTATGGAAGATCAAGTCATTGCTTTGTTGCAATCAGAAGACCCGGGTGTAGAAAAGTTGTTCAAGGTAAGAGAGGAGGCATGCAGTTACGCTGATACAAGAAAGGTCATAATAAAGGCAATAGAGAACTTTAAAACAACCATAGGCAAGGGCTTGGCCACTGAAAATAAGGCAGAGGTTCGAAAAGGTGTCCTTCATTGGATAGTAGGTAACGCAGAACAGGCCGCCGCAATTTTTGAATCAGCACGGACAGGGGTTGATCGTGAGTTTTTTCTGGGGATTTGCTATCTCGATATGGATAAAAACAGCATGGCTGTGGAGCATCTTAAAGCGGCGTATGAAGGCGATAGGGATAGCGAGCTCATATTAAGTTACTATATAGAGGCACAGATAAGAAACGGTGATTTTGAGGATGCACAAAATAGCATCGAGAAATTAGCAAAGACAAATGGCGAAAGCGCAGAAGTTCATTATCTAAACGCACTTCTTGCCGATATGAAAGGGTACAGAAAAGAGGCAGAGGATAACTATAATAAAGCCCTCAAGGTTGATCCTGATCATCAAAAGTCCATATTCAGACTAGCATATTATTACGACATACATGGTGAGGATGATACTGCCCGTGAGTTGTACGAGCAGTTAAAGGCGATTAATCCATGTCACATCAATACACTCCTTAATCTTGGAATTATTTATGAAGATCAAAACGAATACCAAAAGGCTATAGAATGTTACAAGACAATCCTTGAATCCTACCCGACCAATTGGCGAGTCAGAATGTACATGAAAGACGCGATGGCCAGCCTCAAGATGTTCTATGACGAAGAAGTTCTCCTTCAACAAGAGCGGGAAAGGAAACTTGCATCGCAGTATATTGTAGAGCTAGCACTTCCAAAGAGAATCAAGACAGCGCTTGCCAAATCTGGAGTAAATACACTTGCTGATCTTGTTAAAAGAACAGAGGAAGAATTGGAGGAACTGGCAGGACTCGGTCAGAATGGAATACGCGACATCAAGGAACTCTTAAATTCAAAGGGACTCTCGCTCCAGTCGAAGAGTGAGTCAAGCCTTGAAGAGTACCTGGCTACAATAGATCCAAAGGTGTTGGAAAAGCCGCTAAGCGAATTGGAATGGTCTGGGAGGAACAAGAAACTCTTTGACAAACTGGGGACAATAACGGTGGGTGATCTTGTAAGATATACTGAGGAAGAGCTGACAAAACATAAAAATGTTGGCGCGACTTCTATCAAGGAAATCAAACAAAGACTCGCAGAACTTAATATTGAACTTAGGAAGAAATAACCTCGATCGCTATCCCCTATAATGTTTGATCAATTTACAGCTTTCAATTTCCATTTTGCATTTTACAATGTTGATAAGGACTTGATTATATTATTTTCGATCCCACTGGGTCTGGTCGTGGGTAGTTTCCTGAATGTTATCATATACAGGCTCCCCCGCAATTTGTCTATTGTAACTCCGCCTTCCTCCTGTACATCGTGTAAAGTTCCAATAAAATGGCATGACAACATCCCGGTATTGAGTTTCCTGGCCCTTTTGGGCAAGTGCAGGAACTGCAAGGCGAAAATATCATGGCAGTATCCACTTGTTGAGATCCTGACCGCTGCCCTCTTTTTTTTCGTGTTCTTCACACAGTTTTCTGTCGAGGCAAAATCAATAGCAAAGTCAGTCATGATGATATATCTGGCTTCATGTATGGTTGCTTTGACATTTATAGACTTTGAGTTCAAGATCCTGCCGGACAAGATTACACTTTCCGGGCTTCTGCTCTGTATCACAGCCTGCACAGTCTTCCCTCATCTTCATTACGGCAAGTTAGCCAATCTCGGAAATGAAAACCTATCCGCACTAACCACCTCCCTGTTTTCTGCATTTTTCGGTGCTGCTGTGGTATACCTCGTTGGTTTTTTCGGGGAATTGATTTTCAGAAAAGAAGCGATGGGGTTTGGCGACGTAAAGTACATGGCTATGCTCGGGGCAATCCTTGGTTGGAAACTCGTGCTCGTAACATTCTTCCTAGCCTGCCTCTTCGGCGCGTGTTATGGCATACTTTTATTTCTTGTGACAAAAGAAAGGTACCTTGCTTTTGGCCCATTTATATCACTAGGCGCGCTTGTCTTGTTATTCTATGATAAACAGGTATTGGCCATGTTGAGATTAGGCACGTGATGATCTGGCGAGTTGATGTAATTCCAAAGGATCCAGAGAAGGACTCGGTCTCACAGGACGCAATATCAAGATTTGAACAGGCAGGATTTAAGGTCAAATCGGTCTGTGCAAGCAGGATTTTTCTTATTGAAAGCGACGCCTCGCAAACTGAGATGCTGCAACTGGCAGAAAAGGTGCTGGTAGATCATGTAGTTGAGGATCTGAAAATTCAGGATGCATCTCTTGGCGGGTCGAATTCAAATAATACAATAGTTGTCTTTAAAAAGCCGGGCGTAATGGATCCGGTCGAAGAATCGACAAAAAAGGCATTTAAAGACCTCGGGCTTGGAGTCACAGGTGTGCGGACAGGAATCAAATACTCGATAAAGGGAAAAATAAATGAACCAGTCTGCAAAAAGTTGCTTGCTAATGATGCAGTTGATCAAGTCTACTTTGGCGAGCCTTTTTTTACATCGCTCTCTGTGGGATCACCATACAAGTTTGAGCTCATAAC
>SBBU01000365.1 GCA_005239585.1 Planctomycetaceae bacterium | reverse complement strand
TGGACCTAGATTTAATCTAGCTCAGGTTATGTAAAATGCACGTCTCTACTTTACACCCACACCCCACATCACTACCCCACACACTTTGTAACGGTAACTGCAGCCAAGGCACTTGGACAAATGGATGCAAAGGATTACGCAAATGATATTGCAAACCTGTTAAAAGGTAAATTATCAAGTCTGTCCGAAAAGATGGATATGATCCGAGCGCTTGTTAAGCTAAACGCAAAAGAATTTGCAAAAGATTTGGCTATTCTCTTAAGAGATCCTTCTGATGAAATGAGAGTAGAGGTGATAGAAGCGCTTACCAGCTTCGATGCAAGAGATGTTGCAAAAGAGACAGCTATCGGACTCCTGAAAGAGCCGGGCAAGTGGACAAAGTCATATGGCGCCCATATCCTAGGAATCATTGGCGCCAAAGAATACTCAAAAGAAATCGCAGCCCTGCTAAAGGATGAAGATGTCAGGTCTAGGGCCTATGCAGCTCTTGCACTGGCAAATTTTCAAGCCAAAGAATATGTAGATCAAATCGCCGCCCTTTTGGAGGAAAAGGATCCAATACCCAAGAGTTTTGCTCTTCGAGCCCTCTGGAAACTGGGCTCAAAAGAGCACGCTAAAAAGATTTCAACACTTACAAATGACCCTACAAAATGCTGGTATTTCGATGAATCTACAAAAAAACTCAAGTGGACAACAATCGCAGAACTATCAAAACAGATCCTCAATGAATGGAAAATCGGCCAGTAACACGAAAAAATTCCATTATTGAAACGACCCAACTCTATCACTAATAAATAGAGCAAGATGATAGCTAAAAAGGGTAGCATTGAACACCGAGGCGTGATAAAATCATCGATCGCTCTTATGAGGTTATAAAGGAATGAACTGCAATAAAGTAGAGTTACTGCTCTCTTCGTATATGGACGGCGAGCTTTCCCAACAAGAGGGAGGACTTGTCAAGGGACATATCGATTCCTGTACGCACTGCAAGGAGCTCTACAGTAAATTTAAAAACTATGATCACCTTTTGCGCGATGCCCTAACGCCAATAAGAACAGAGACTAAGAAGCTAGTCCTCAATCCACTCGCACAGAAAAAAACCCTTAAACCTTTCCTTGCGCCTTTGGCCTCAGTAGCAGCAGGTTTAATAATTGCCATAGCAATCTTCTTCATAGTTGATAACAAAAGGCTAAGTGACAGGATAGCATCTCTCGAGGAAAAAAAGGGAATAACAAAGGAAGATTTAATAAACGCCAAATTGCAGAAGCTTGCTGAAGAAAATGACGAGCTCAGGAAGGAAAAGGAATTTTTCTCAAAACAAGTAGACAATCTAAAGGCACAATTTGAGTTCATATCAAAGGAATTTGGCAGTGTTAAGGAGCTCTATGAGAAATATCACCAGCTAAATGAAGTAAACCTGAAACTAAAGAGCGGATACGAAAATACCGCAAAAAAAATCAAAGAGATCAAGGAAATGTATGAATTGGCCCTCGCTAAGCTTGAAAAACTAGGAGGCGGAATAGGCCAGGTCACTCTTGCACTAGGCGGATTAGAAATAAGATCCCACGATACAAAGGTCTCGAGTTGGATCCCAATTCAGACCGGAACTTGGCTATCAGCTAACTCCGAGATAAGGACCAGCAAAAATACCAAGTCAGTGATAATCCTAAAAGACGGCAGTGAAATAAGACTCAATGAAGAAACCTATCTGACAATTGGTTCAGACAGAAAGATAACACTTGAAAAAGGGGAGATTTGGGCATCTATAAAAAAATCTGACAAGGAGGATTTTGTCATACATACAAAGTTCGGTATCATTGAGGCAAAGGGCCCCGAAATAGATGTAACTGTAAACGCCTCCAAGACAATTCTCGTAGTTCTAAAAGGCAACGCAATAATAACTGAGCTCAGCAAAAAACTGCCAAAGACAGAGTCAATAGATACTAATAACATGGCAATTGTGGATTCAAACAGTATTAGCAAACCAACCACACTATCCTTTCTCGACCTTGACAAGTCAACAAGGTGGACAGCCGATATTCTTGCAGCCAAAGGCCATGATAATCCGGAACTCATAGCAAGAATCAGCGATTTACTTGAACATATGGGAAAGACTAAAGACCCTCGTACAATCGAAGAAGCAATCAAGTCCTATGGAAATGCATCTATTATCCCACTGATAAACTTTATCGAATTTGAGAAAGAAGGTTCGCAGTTGAGGGAGAAAGCGATAAAAATACTTTCAGATACCGGAAACTGGGAAGCTACGCAGACATTCATTAATCTGTTAACAGACTATGACATTGACATTAGAGTCTATGCATCCACTGCGCTCAAACGAGTGACAGGCACCGACTTGGGTTACAATACAGACTTTTGGAAGAGCATGGGAAAAGGAAAAGACCCGTTAGAAAATCAAAGAGTGGGCCAGAAGAAATGGCAGGAATGGTGGGACAAAACCAAGACAAAAAGATAGCAATCTCAAGTGTTGTACTAACTCACTTTACCAATCCTCCTTGAATTCGAAACCCGAAATCGGTACATTGTACCCCTATGCCAAATCCGAGACAAAAATTATCGAGGAACTGGAAGAGAAACAGGCGCTCGCATGATGCGCTAAAAGCGCCAATTATGTCGGTCTGCCAGCGGTGTAATCA
>SBBU01000357.1 GCA_005239585.1 Planctomycetaceae bacterium | reverse complement strand
TTTTTTTTGTCCTAAGCAGTGGTGAAAAGTGGGGGGGAATTACATGGAAGGGTACAGTAAAGCGAACAGTGGGTTAAAGTTATGTATTTCGCAGGTGAGTACACGCATACCTTGGATGGAAAAAACCGAGTTGTCATACCGGCAAAATTTAGGCTCTTTTTGCAACCCGAAGAAAAGCGCGGTTTTTTCGTCACAGTCGACACATCCGGCAAGGAAAGATGCATACGGCTTTATCCAAAATCTAGCTGGGAGAAACTTGTGATATCTGTAACAGAGCAGGCAGCCAAATATCCAGACTTGAATAACGTCCTTCGATTGTTTTATTCTCACAGCGACTTTGCCACAAATGACAATCAATATAGGCTTGTGATACCGCAGAAACTAATTGAATACGCAAATTTAACCGATTCAAAAGAAGTAATAATAGTCGGCCTTGGAGACCATATAGAAATATGGAATAAAGAGGAGTGGGAAACAAATATAAAGACCCTAAAGTCCCAGTCAATTTCCACAAAGAAAGGTTAAGGAGGTTAAACCATGAAGACCCTAGAAAGAGGACTTGGGGAGAGGGAGTACATCGAAAGTTTTGTAAAGGTTAAAAAATTCCTGGAGACACACAACGGAAAGGCTGTCACAGCAGATGAGGCACAAAGCATCAGTAGTGATCTTGAGAACATCCTTGCGATCTATGAGAGAGTTCGCTCATACGATTCAGCCCGTAAACGTGTAACTCTCAGCAACGAGGTAAAAGTTCTTTTAAAAACATTGGGCCATAGCATTTAAGGCCCAATGCATGTTCCCGTTCTTTTACAAGAGTGTTTGTATTTTATTAAACCTAAAAGGGGAATATATCTTGATGCAACATTGGGGGCAGGAGGCCATGCAAAGTCGATCCTTCAGGCCTCAGAAGAGACAACTCTGGTCGGCTTGGACTGTGACCAGCAGGCATGTGAAATAGCCAGAGAAGTTTTAAAGGATTTTGGGAAGAGAGCTGTGTTAGTAAACGAGAATTTTGTAAACATCAAGCAAGTCATTGAAAAATTAAACATCGAAAGACTTGATGGTATTCTCCTTGATCTCGGTCTCTCCAGCATGCAGCTCGAAAATCCAGACCGAGGCTTTAGTTTTATGAGGGATGGCCCACTTGATATGAGAATGGACACAAGGACCTCCACAAACGCAAGAAACTTGGTGGCAGGCCTTGGAGAGAGGGAACTAGGCAGTATATTCAAAACTTTTGGCGAAGAGCGTTTCGCCAGAAAAATAGCCAGAGAGATAAGGGGGTTAAAAAGGAGGGGTACCAGGATTGAGAGGACCCTGGAGCTGGCTGATTTAATCAAAAAGCTTGTACCAAGACGCCAAAAAATACATCCAGCTACCAGGGTCTTTCAAGCATTGAGAATTGCAGTAAATAATGAGCTTGAAAAACTGGAACTTTTCCTGTCAGAGTTCGATAAATATCTTAGGGCAGATGGTAGGATAGTATGTATATCTTACCACTCCCTTGAAGATAGAATAGTTAAGAATATCTTTAGAAGTAAAGAGAGAGAGGGAATTATCAGGATACTCACAAAAAAGCCGGTAGTATCATCCGACGAGGAAGTTTATAAAAATCCGCGTGCACGAAGCGCTAAATTACGCGCCGCGGCCAAGTTGTAATTTGGGTAAGGAAGGAGACCCGCTAAGAGGCGGGCCGACCTTTGGGCGAGCCTCGCCTAGCAAAGGCGGGCCAGCCCTGGTAAGTGGGTGGAACAGTATGCGAGACTCTAGAGTTCGTGAATCACGGAGAGCGATTCACGAACTCTCATCCCAAAATTACTCAAACAAATTTTCTGATGTGAAAACCCCGCACCCACTTCCATGCAGGGCTTTTTATGGTGCGGGGTAAATATGAATAGCTCTATATTTAGATGGTTTCTTGCGGCAGTTATTCTCATTAATGCCGCGCTTTTGGGTCTCACTTTCAAAAATGAAAAGAATCAGCTCAACTACATTTATTCGAATAAATCAAACGAACTTAAGAGCGAGGATCAAAAGCATAGTTCTCTCCTCAGTCGCCTCACTAAGGAAAAATTGAAGCTTTCAACCCTTCCAATAAAGAGATAAAAATGGAACAAAAAAGGGTTAATTTTGTCTTCTCGGCGCTAATTTTGGCGCTGGGTCTACTCTCCGCCCGTATATTTACTATTCAAATAGTCGCACATGAATACTACGGATCTATCAAAAACGACCAATCTAAAAGCCTATTGAATAAATCCGAGGCAAGAATGGCATTATTCGACAGAAATGGCCATCTAATCGCCTATTCTCAGCCAATGGTATCAATTTGCGCAGATCCTATGAAAGTTAAGGACAAAAAAGAGGCGGCAAAACTACTCTCATCTGCACTCGATCTAAATTCAAATCTCATATTAGAAAGACTTGAAAAAGCCTCTAGATTTGTGTGGATTAAGAGAAAGGCTTCTGCTAAAGAAATAGAGACTGTTAGAGATATACACGGAATATTCTTACGGACTGAATATGATCGTATCTACTGTCATAACGAGCTTGCTTCACATCTCCTTGGCTTTGTAGACATTGATGAAAATGGCCGTGAAGGGGCAGAAAAGGCAATAAATAGCTTCACTTCAGCAGATAAGCATGAGACAAACGTCATCGTAGACGGCTTGAGGAGGATCATATGGCAGGATTCATACAGTCAACCCATGCCTTCAGATATTTATCTGACAATCGATATTGAGCTCTCGAAAATTGTTGATGAAGAACTCAGGGTTGCAATGAAAAAACACCGGGCCCAAAAGGCTATATGTGTAGTGCTCGATCCAAAGACAGGAGAACTTCTGGCCCTCGTTGCCCTTCCCTCTTTTGACCCAAACCACCCAGAAAAATATCCTGCCTCAATTCGAAGAAATTCAGCAATTACAGATATCTTCGAATGCGGCTCTACAATGAAGCCTTTTCTAGTCGCTGCGGCTCTGGAGAATGGGATTGTAACTCCTGATACGCTCTTCTTCTGCGAAAACGGCAAGTACACAGTTGCCGGCAGGACGATTCATGACCATAAACCTTTCGGCAACCTTACCGTCAAAGAGATAATCGTTCATTCCAGCAATGTCGGGGCAGTAAAAGTAGGAATGATGCTTGGTAAGGAGTCGGCCTACAAATATCTAAGTTCATTCGGATTCGGAAAGAAAACCGGCATAGAACTTCCTTCAGAGTCACGCGGAAGATTGATCCCACTAGAAAAATGGACACAACAAACCCTCTCCTCAGTACCTATAGGATATGAGATTGGCGCCACTCCCATACAGCTCTGCAGGGCCTTTTGCATCCTTGCAAACGGCGGAAGACTTGTGACCCCAAGCGTGATATCCAACATTAAAGATAAATCCGGAAATCTGATCTACAAAAACTGCATCCAGACATCACAGAAGGTCATTTCAGATAGGACTGTTTCAGCCCTTATCAATATGCTTGCCGGTGTCGTGGAAAAAGGTACTGGAACTGCCGCTAAGATAGAAGGAATTCAAGGGGGAGGAAAGACAGGAACAGCCCAAAAATTAGACCCTAACAGCAAAACCTACTCGTCAGGCAAACATACAGCCTTTTTTGCAGGCTTTGCACCCGTATCTGATCCGAAGATTTGTATCCTTGTTGTAATTGAT
>SBBU01000050.1 GCA_005239585.1 Planctomycetaceae bacterium | reverse complement strand
TTCCTTAGAAATCGTTTCATACCTCTCTCCCAAAAGATTTGTCTAATCTATCGGGCAGAGAGGCCCTTTTTATTCAATCCGATTTTTTGGACAAGCTCCGCTTAGCTTGATATAGTCTTTCTTACGCGTTTTTAGGAGTCACAATGGCAGACACGATGTTAAAACGCATGACTGCATATGAAGAGGTCAACTGGCAGTACGACAAGGCCGCCGGATTACTTGGCATCCCAGATGATTACAAAAACATAATGCGAAACTGTTATCGTGAGCTTCGCGTGCAGATAACTCTACGCCGCGACAACGGAGCGCTTGAGGAATACACTGGATTCCGTGTCCAGCATAACGGGGCGAGAGGTCCCTATAAAGGAGGCATCCGCTATCACCCTTCTGTCGACATTGACGAAGTACGTGCACTTGCATCGCTAATGACATGGAAAACCGCAGTAGCGAATATCCCATTTGGCGGAGCCAAGGGCGGTGTGAATGTCGATCCGCTAAAACTTTCAGAAAATGATCTTCAATATCTTACAAGGGCATTTACTCGAAAAATCGACATGGCTCTTGGTGTCTATCGTGACATCCCGGCGCCAGACGTTAACACGAACGCCAAAGTCATGGCATGGCTTCTGGACGAATATGGCAGGAAACACGGATACACACCAGCAATAGTGACAGGTAAACCTATTCACATGGGAGGATCAAAGGGCCGCGAGTCAGCAACCGGCCTTGGAGTTTACTACATTACGCAACGTGCATGTAAAGATTATGGAATTGAACTTAAGAATGCCAAGATTGTAATTCAGGGATTCGGCAATGTAGGTTCATGGGCTGCGAAATATCTCCATGATGGAGGGGCCAGGATTATAGCAGTCAGCGACGTAGAGGGGGCGGTCTTTGACGAAAAAGGACTTGATATCCCGTGCCTTATAAAACATGTCGGCGAAAGAAGAAAAGTCATTGGCTTTGCCGGCTCACAAGAGATCCGACGAGACGAAGTCTTTAAAATCCCTTGTGACATCCTCGTTCCCGCTGCGCTTAATGGTGTAATCACACAAGATAATGTCAATCAAATCCAAGCCAAGATGATCATTGAGGGGGCAAACAACCCAATAAATCCTTTCGCAGACAAAATCCTCGGGGAAAAAGGTGTTACCATCCTTCCGGATATTCTTGCAAATGCTGGCGGTGTAACAGTTTCATACTTTGAATGGACACAAAACCTACAGCAATTTTTCTGGGAGGAGGAAGAGGTTCAGAAAAAGTTAGAGCTGGTTATGGACCGTGCTTATCGAGAAGTGCATGAGATGTCCAAAAAGCACCGCGTTTCAATGCGGACTGGCGCCTTTATGGTTGCGATTGCCCGCGTGTTTGAGGCAGTCAAGTCCCGCGGGATTTAAGCCAAATGAAAAAGTGTGATAGCCATCAAGCCCTCTGAGGTCGGTATGACCACGATCGTATGCGGGTCTTTGACTATTCTGAAATTATGATCTCTGAATAGCGGCGTCTACTGAAAATCTACCGCCTCCGCTTATCATCAACGAAACAGCACAACAAAAGAGCGCAAGCGCATATTCTATTCCGCCTTGGCCTATCACATTCGGCAAAAATGATGAACCCCAGTGAACCTTTAGCATTGCGACAAGCATTACTATTGCAATTGTAAATGAACCAAATCTTGTCAAAATCCCTAGAAAAATTAAAATTCCTCCGAAGAACTCGCCACCGCCCGCGAGCGCTGCCCATAGTTGCCCGGGATTCATACCCATTTGAGAAAAATCCGCCGATGTTACCTCGAGACCGCTTGACAAAAACAGAACCACTTATTAGGCTTCGTTCTATTGTTAAGGAGAAACTATGAAGTGCTCTAGTTGCGGTCGTGATCTGCCGGAAGGGTCTAGATTTTGCAGTGGGTGTGGAAAACTGCAGCAGCTAGCGCAAGAAGCTGCACAGCAACCCGCAGCCCGGCCAACTTCGACTGATCAAATGAGGCCATGGTGGGTTGTATTTGGAATTATTCTCTTCATCTCTCTTTTTATCCCCGTAGGAATCATTGATGGTAACTTGATGATGTTCTGGGGGCTTTTTGAGGCTTCGGCCAGAACAGCAGCATGGTACATTGTAAACGCTGTCCTAGGCCTTACTATATTTATAATATCGCTGATTTTCTGCCGCGGGATTGCCAGGGGCTCTGTCATGGGTGGCGCCGGTTTGGCAGGTTTTATTCTCTATCTTGCGCTCTTCGCCGTCTTAAGAGGGACAGACTATATATTTATAGTCTTAGGTATGGTGTGTGTTGCCATGATGCTTGGGGGCTGTCTCATTAGAAAAGAACTCCCCAACAGTCTAACGGCAAAACTTGTTGCCGGCATTAGTGGTGGACTAGAGATCATTTTCTTTGTCATAGGAATAATTCTAATGCTGATTAGCACAAGCGGCAGCTGGACAGAAATCATTGGCAACATTCTTGCTACTCTTGTCCTGATTTTAGGCATCGTCCCGGGAATCCTATGTCTTATTCTTATCGGAAATTCCCCCTCTATGCAAAATCTGCTAAAAGCAACAAAGACTCTGATAGCTGTGTTTCTGATCTGCTTCATATCCCTCGGGTTGGTACTAGTTATCTTAAGCGGGCTACGCGAGACCACTCCAATAGTAACTTTGCTGATCAATGCACTCAACGCCATAGTACATTTTACCCTCGTAGTAATTTACACACTTTTATTGGGTGTTGGTTTTGCCGAAATTCTAAAAGAGGCGATAATACCCACAGTTGACTCGGGTCAACATTAGCTTACACCTACAGAGCTTGACATAGCAAAATCTTCAGATACAGGTTCTTATTTGAAACAATAGCATCTACTCTTATAATTAGGCAAAAGGGCTGGGCAGGTAGCTCAGTGGTAGAGCTCAGGACTGAAAATCCTGGAGTCGCTGGTTCAATTCCAGTCCTGCCCACTTTTTTACAGGCAAAGATTGAACAATATCTATCGCGTAGGCCTAGTCCTACTGCGCTAAATTTTCACTGATACTACGTGAAATTTCAATTTAGCTGTGGATCATAATACCTGATATAGGGCGGGTAGGAATACGTTGGAGCAAT
>SBBU01000273.1 GCA_005239585.1 Planctomycetaceae bacterium | reverse complement strand
GATCCCTTTAGATTTAAGACAGTAGCTTGAGATTTATATGAACAAAAGTGTAAACTATGTCATAAGAATATTGTGTAAACTATGTGCCAGAAAGGACATATAACTGGTTTCACTAGGGTGGAATTACTTGATTGGTTTGAATGGTATAATTGATATTACTACAATGACATAGTTACCTATGAAGGAGGGGTGGCAGAGCGGTTGATTGCACCTGATTTGAAATCAGGAGTGGGTCTCTGATCCATCGGGGGTTCGAATCCCTCCCCCTCCGACGGGATTATTGGTTTTGCGACGGTTTAACGAAAAAGCTGTACTCGTCTATCTTTGAGAGGTCAATCTTGGCAATCTTGGCTACCTCTGTAATTGCTTTTTGAAGCTGAATATCTTCAGTGTCTGTTAAGAAATGTTTTTGCTTTTCCTCTGCAAACTTTTGCCGTAGATGCTCTCTTAGTGTACGTCTGACCCATTCTTTTTCCACCTTTGTATTGAGAGTTTTATAAAACTCTTCAAAGTTAGGATAGAGTGATGCGTCCTTTTTATCGTTTACGGCCAGCTTTTCAAAAATTTCGCGATTCTTTTCAAAATTCTCAAAGAAATATTTCTCAATGGCCTGACTTTCTCGTAGCTTCTCGAGCTCTTTATCTACATAAGGCTCTCTTTCAGGATATGGGACCTCAAAGTCAGGTTGTATACCAGCCTTTGCCTTTTCCTCATGGTCTACTGGTTTGCCGTCTGGAAGCAGCCATTTGCTTACAGTGAATTTCATTGCTGACTTTTCATCTGTGGCCTTGAGCAGGTAAGTATTTTGTACAGTACCCTTGCCGTAGGTCTTTTCGCCTACAAGTTTTGCCCGTTCATACGCCTTGAGTGTGCCTGATAAAATCTCAGAAGCCGAGGCGCTTCCTCCGTCTACAAGAATTGTAATTGGAACGTCGGTCAGCGGATCTTTGTCAGTCCAACGTTTCTCCTGTTTACCCTTTGTGTCTATTATGACACTGACAAGGTCTTTCTTAATGAATAAATTGATCATTCTAAGGCACGTTTCAAGTAAACCTCCGGGATTTCCTCTGAGATCTATAATTAATGCCTTCATTCCTTTTTCCTTGAGGGCTTCAATCGCTTTCCTTATTTCAACGTCATCGTTCCTGCCAAATCTACGAAGACTAATAAATCCAATCTCTCCCGGTAGCATCTCAGCGTTTACAGATTCCACATGAATTTCCTTTCTAGTGATCACGAGTTCTTTTGGCTTTTCAAATCCATATCTCTGGTATTTTATTTTGACATCAGTTCCGGGGACTCCTCTTAATTTGCGGACTAGTTCATCCAGGTCTTGGTTTGCGGTTACTTCGCCTTCGATTTCAACGATGCGATCGCCAGCCCGCAGCCCTGTCTTAAATGCTGGACCTGTGAAGAATGGATCTGTAATGGTCAGCCAAGTATTTCCATTTCTATCTCGTCTCATTGTGACTCTGGCCCCAATTCCCCCATATTTCCCCTCCATCTCTTCTTTTTTGATTTTTGCGTATTCATCTTTTTCATAATAGGTCGAGTATGGATCAAGACTGTTCAATAAGCCTTTTGCAGCCTTTTCAATGAGCTTATCAATATCAACCTTTGATGGGTTCTGATAGCTTAGCTTAAGCCTTTCAATAATTTCATCCAGTAACTTGTATCTTTCTTCGTAGTGCTTGAGTTTTTTTAGTAGTTCTTCTTGATCCTGTTCTAAAGCTAGGGGCGGGAAATTTTTATCAGGTTTCTTTTCCTTCCATTTTTTGATTTCTTCAGCCAGTTTATCAATATTTTTCTTTAGCTCTGCTATTTCGTCTGTCAGATCCTTCTTGTCTTGCTCGAGGGCTTTGACCTTGTCCTTGAGTTCGTTAAGTTCCATGTTATTGAATACTGCTGTGGCAATCTTGGTCTCCAGGTCGCCAATCTTTAAGTAAGCCCTTGCGAGTTTACCACGTTCCCCTGATTCTTTGGCTACATCCTTTAGATATTCCTTTGCAAAGCTGTGATCGTCTATTTCAGCGAGTATCAGGGCTGCCTCGGCTTTCACATCTTTGTCTTTAGATGTCCTTAGGATGTCACGTAGAGAGCGTTTTGGGTCTAAGCTTTGAGTGAGAATGTAATGTGCTTTGTAAAGATATACTCTTGTTGCCTCATCTGTGACCTTGGATGTGGTGGTTTTAATATTTTTTGAATATTTGTCCTGGGTTGATTTGTCTAATTTCTTATCAGTATCAAGGAGGGTAGCTAAAAGTCTTGCTGCTGTCTTGGATACGGAGGTGTTTTTTTCGCATGAAACAGCCAGCAGTGGGCTTACAGCCTCATCATATTGATCAAAATTGTAGAGATAATTTGCGGCTGCGATTCTTACAAAGAGATCTGCCCGTTTTATTCCGCGTCTTACAGCCTCAATTGCGGATGGTCCTAGATCTATAAGCTCACGACTGGCGCTTTCTAGATTTGCTCCCTTGGAGTTCTCAATAGATTGAAATATCTTTTCTACCTTTTCATCTTCCTGAAGTGAAGGGCCAATGAGCGAAAGCCCTATTAAGAAAGCAAGTAATCTTTTTAGCATCTTCCTCTCCTCAAAAATCAGTTTGCTACTATAAACTTTGTATTATTACAAATCAATCCTAGATGTAACTTTACATCTCTTGCGGTTTGAACTATAATCTTTCGAACCGCTTCTATTATTTATACGCTTTTGTTGAGTGTTTTATGAGATTTTTAGTTACAGGCGGACTGGGTTTCAT
>SBBU01000317.1 GCA_005239585.1 Planctomycetaceae bacterium | reverse complement strand
TGGACCTAGATTTAATCTAGCTCAGGTTATGTAAAATGCACGTCTCTACTTTACACCCACACCCCACATCACTACCCCACACACTTTGTAACGGTAACTTGATAGCTGTGTTGTGCCATTTTGAAATAGTAGCATCAAATTCTTTGAGAAGCTTGACTTTTATGAGTTAGTAGCTAGAATCTTTTGCATATTATGCAGCATAAAATGTTGGCAGGTGCTGCGTAGGCGGACAGGGGAGACAGAAAATCGAAAAAAAATGAGGCCACTACCAATCATAATTGTTCTGGTAAGCATTCTCGCGGGACAATACGCTTGGGCTCAGGATCTTTATGTAGGCACTCAAGGTGGTCCATGGGGAAAAGGATCGGTATATCGTTACAGCAATAGACAGTGGAGAAACGTGTCATCAGGAGTGGATATGGGTCAGGCTGTAATGAGCGTCGTAGCGTTTGGTAAGACGATTTATGTGGCGAGTCAGACACATTCAGGATACGGAGGTGATAGCGGATCTGGTCAGGTATGGCGGTACGATGGTGGAAGATCTTGGACAAAAGTAGGTGACAATCTTGGCACTTCCTGCATGTCGCTTGTTGCCTTTGAAAATCAACTATATGCAGTTTGCACTGATACAAGGGCTGTCGTCAATAACGATTTCATGGGCAAGCTATATCGTTATGACGGTACGCCACTGTCATGGACTTTTGTAGCTGGTCATCGATATTACGATGCATCCACTAGCGCATATTGTTGGGGTTTCAGTTCAGCAATTGTCTCAAGTATTCGTGGAATACCAGAGATATTTATTGCCGATTTAGGTAAAGATAGTTTTTATCGCTATAATACTAGTCAGGGACTGAAGCAAATTGACGAGAACTGGGGTAGCGGAGTGCCATCACTTTCAGAATTTACTTCACAACTTTTCGCAGGCTGTCGTTTTGGTAAATTTTATCAAAGCATTGATGGCATCGACTTTAGCAAGAGGGTTGATCTAGTCAATTTGAATCAT
This sequence comes from Planctomycetaceae bacterium, assembly GCA_005239585.1. The sequence goes on along the minus strand of SBBU01000317.1, from coordinate 3,144 downwards.
GTTTTTGGCACATCTGTATTTAATAACACACTTTACGTAGGAACAGCTAATAGTTCATCTGGCGTTGGATTGGCCGAGCTGAGGAGATGGAATGGTACATCATTAGACAATATAGTTGCTACATGGGCTGCGTTGAGTCCGGGAGATGGAATTACATCACTTGCTGGAAACGGGACAGTAATATATGTAGGATTGGGAATTAGAGAAGGTTATTATCCGGGTAATAGTACAAAGGCTGAGGTTTGGACATATGATGGTACAAGGACTGCTTTGATATCGGATCCAGACTTTTTTGGGGGGGGCGTCCAGATCCTTTCTGTTGTTGCTCCCATACCCTCAACTCTTGATTTACTCAGCATGTCAGTTAAACCAACCGATGTCTTGGCTGGCGGAAATGTGCTGCTTGAAGCTGTAGGGAATGGTTTTGGAGTTTTTACGAATGAAACAGCCCTTAATCTTGATCTTCCAAGGGGATGGACTAGTCAAGCCCTTTTTGCGCCAAATGATGGGACAGGAACCTTTAGCTATGCTCTTATCGTACCATCAGGTGAAAGAGCAGGAAAATATAATATCCGCGCACGATTAAATGGAACCGACATTGATGGAAATATTATTTCATCTGGACAGAAAAGTGTTAGTGTTACAGTTGTAAATTCTATTCCACCATCTCAGTCTGTTACATATTCAAATTTACAGGAGGGGATATTACAAACAAGGGCATGGAAGCTGAATCTGAATGATACTGTGATATCTGCAGGGATTCCAAAGTATACTGACCTGACAAGTGTAGGAGTTTCATTAAAACAGGAAACAACAAAGATTGAAGGGAGATCAGGCTATATATCACGTTATTGGTATAGGACACTCTATACAACTGATGGAATTAACTATAGTACTTACGAGCAATCGTCCTACAGCGTAGTAAATGATCAAACTAATGCGATAGCATCACGAATGGATGGGGTGAATACTTATCAGTCAGGGAGCTACAATTCCCGTTATGAATATAATCTGGAGACGAGACCTTTCTTTTCCTTCAATATAGATTTACCTGATGGTGTCCCGGCCGGGAGCACAAGCAGGGTCTTATTTTCGACCGGCGAGGCGTTGCCAATAGGAACCTATGATCTTGGTCTCAACGATCTTTCTAGCGCCTCGCTTTCTGATGGTGCGACTGCGTTTGCAGATGCGGCGCTTGGAGCACTGTTATCCTCTTATAGCTTGGTTCAAAAGACTAGTAACAGCTTAGATACTACAAGCTGGATGCCTGGATTCGGGCCATTTTTGATGGCATTTGCTATTCTTGATAAAGTAAATCCTAAAGAAACTTTTTATTATACCGATTCCGTTGGCGGTGCATATATTACTTCGTATGGAAATTATCAGTCAATTTTTGTGAATTATGACACAGGTCCAAAACTGTTCGTTACATCGACAAGAGGTTACAAATCGGATGAAATCCTTCAGCTGATGTTGAATGACATACGTACAGCTGATGGAAGCAAGGCAGTCTCCATCGGTCAGCTCGTCAACTCATACGGTAAAAACCCTACGGCGTGGGCAATCAGATAGGTCGTAAAGCCGAGTTGAACAGGCATTGCTTTCCCTATAGGGAAGAGTAGAATCACAGACATGACTGGAAATAATAGAAAAAATTCAAACAGCCGCGGACATTATGCAGGAAACAGATGGATAGAACAGTTGTTATCTCATGTTGTTATTGCCATTGAAAGGCTTGAAAAAATGGGTGAGAAGCAGGAAAAAACAAATGCAGAGCAGAGGAGATTCAACGAAGAGCAGATGAAATTTAATGAGGAAGTTAGGAGATACATGAAGCGCAATGATATGCACTGGGAGGTACAGCACAAGGTAAATCAGAAACTGCTTAACGTTCTAGATGAGATTAAGGATAAACTTGACAGATTGTATCCTTGAACAATAAATCCTGTATCTTTTTGAAACAAATTCTATAAACCCTTGAATTCAAGTGCCTTGTCGTTTTCTTGTGTGTCGTTTTGGATCACATAGGACATTTAATTCATATATGACTTGAAAAAATGCCTTGGAATAGTGTACATTACTATAATTCGCCAGATTTGACGTTGAATGTGGCATGATCATTGCGATGTTATGTTAAGGAAAGATATGGCTACAATCTTGAGATTTATAGGCGGACTAGTCTTCTCTCTTCTTACTGCCGTTTTGGTTGCTCAAGAAACAAAGTATAGCGGTGGTTCTGCATCCAATAACAGGTGGAATAATGCAAGCAACTGGGACACTGGAACTCCTAACGTTTCAGATAACTCAAAGGCGGCAACGATTGATGCAACCTACGCGCTTACAGCGGGAGACCTGCCATGTGAATTAAATACAAGTGGAAACATAATCCGATGGTTAAAGGTAAATCTTCCAGGCAGCTCTGGCAACCCCGGTTTGAATGCCCTAAATGCTACCAATTCTGGCAGTACCATTACGATTCGTAATCCTAATAATACACTACCATCAGCACTTCCTACAGCAGCGACAACTGTTCCCGGTTCATTTGCGGTACTTGATGGAAAAGTCACATTTGGGGTTTCCTATACTGTAAGAATTGACGGTGGAATCATTGGACTGGCGGATGCGTCATCAACAGATACAACACCAGGCAAAATCGACTTTACTAATACAACTTTTCAATTCAGAGCAAACACGTCTTCCCCTGTTGTCTCAACATGTGTAATTAAGAGTGATATTCCGTATGGATTTCCTGCTGTTGATGGAAGTGATGCCACCACAAAAGGCTTTAACAATCTTACTGTTGCTAGTGGCGCTACGCTTCAATTGGACACAAGCGTAAGAATCAGAATCCGTGGAACTCTTACTATCACCGGGACGCTCGATGCTGGTACAGCTACTATTATTGATACGAGCACGTGGTCACAGACTGGAACCTTTACAGCTGGAACAGGCGAAGTAAGAATCAACGGGACACTAACGCTTCCAGCAAATACTTTCTACAACCTTACAATTTCATCTGGAACAGTAACACTTGGTGGAAATATAACTGTTTCAAATAATCTGACAATTGCTTCAGGTGCGACATTAAACACTGGTTCTAATACGTTGACTGTAGGCGGGAATTTTACTAATAACGGTACATTT
>SBBU01000124.1 GCA_005239585.1 Planctomycetaceae bacterium | reverse complement strand
CTCTAACGACATGTGTGACTTGGCCTTGCTAACTGAAAATCAATGAAAATGTTCGGTTTAAGTTTCAGGGAAATTGTCAAGGCGCTTGATCAAATGAGGCTTGGGGTAACAGGGATTATCTCAAATAACGAATTAACTGCTAAGAGGAAATGGTTATTATTGTCCGATTATCTCAATCTTACTTTTAAGTTATTGTTAACCATCCTTCTTAAGAAGAAATATACAAAAGTTATAATTAGGGCCTTTGATCTAAAAATACATCTGGCAAACTATCCCAGCTTTTTTTATTTATTTAATGAAATATTTTGTCGAGATCTGTACCGCTCTAAGATTAATGTAAAGAATTATATAGACGCAGGGGCCCATATTGGATTGGCTATTCTCTGGTTTCACGTTTTTAACCCTGATATGAAAATTAAGGCTTTCGAACCGGATGGACAAAGCTATAAATTATTAATCAGAAATTTAAAGGAAAATAATATCAGGAATTATGAGACCTATAATCTTGCTTTAAGCAATGAAATTGCTGAAAGAGATTTTTATATAATTAAACACCCCATTCAGTGCCTTAACAACAGTCTTTTTATTAAACAGGAACTCCCTTTTACAACTGTGCAGGTTAAAGTTGAAAAGCTCTCCAATTTTATAAGCGAAAGGGTCTCTCTGTTAAAAATGGATATCGAGGGGGCGGAATTTAACGTTATTGAGGATTTGTTAAGCTCGGATAAAATAAAAAAAACAGAAAACATTATTGTTGAGGTCCATTATTTTAGTCACAAGGAGAAGGAAGATTTTTTTAGAGAAGTAGAGAGGTTAAGAGGACTGGGAGAGGTAAAAATAACCTCTTACACGGATAAGTCCTCTATAATTTATTTCAAAGGGAGCAAAGGATCGATCTGGTCCCAGATGGAATATCTCCTTTAATTAGTGATTTGTTTTAGCACAAGCTCAAGAAATCCCCCTCTATTTACAGGATTAAACATTAGATTTTGATCTTTTAGATATCGATTGTTGGCCAAGGCATCAAGTTTTAAGCTGTTTATATCTCGTTCTAGAAAGACAATCTTGTAACCGTTTTCATCAAGCGTTCTCAAAAACTCTATCGTGTCTTTCACATAGACATTAGATCTAAAGGGACAAAAAAAGCCGACCTGTTTTAGGCCAAAACGATAGTTAAAGTAGGAATCAAAATTGCTCATGAGGAAGATTTTCTCGTTTGATTGATAAACTGTCGAGAATATTTTCAGATTCTGATCGATTTGCTTGTCCAAAGGATGCATCTCAAGAAACTCTCCCCGGGAAAGGTGTGTGCTAACAGTTTGGAATTTGTACGAAATCTGATCCCCAAAAAACAGGCTAAAGAAAATTATTATCCCCACAGCGAGGGCGAAAACGACTTTTTTTATTGAAAAGAGCTTAATCATTCGGTCAAAACAAAAGAATAAAATCAGCAGCCAGATACCTGACATATTAAGAAGATTGTGTTCATGTGATCTGCCAAAAAAATAGACTAATTGGCAAACGGCTATAGCAAGCATGAAAATATTGACCAAAAGACGGTGGTTGTCAGATTCTTTTAGAGCAAAGTAAATATAAAAGGCAAGTACGAATGCAATCGGCCAAAACAACGAATGTTCGGAGATTGGGAGAAAGCCTATTCTCAGTCCTTGATACAATTTTCCACCGGGTGATACCAGTGAACCAAAGTAATGCATGTGAATTGCTAAACTTGCAACGACGGGAATAGCCAAAATCAGCAATTTAAAAAATGAGAGGCTTTCTTTTCTGATTATTTGAGCGATTACATTAAGGGCAATTGCTAATAAATACATTAGTAGGTATAAAAAGCCAAAAAAATCATCCATTAAATACCCCACAGAAAAAGATATCGCCGTAATTGGGGATAGAAATCCAAATTTGTAGGTTATTAAAAGTAAAGGGACCCACAACTCCAACCTTATTGGCGAGGCCTGGGGGAGAAAAGCTGGATCGTGATCAAGTGACAGAAATCTAAGGATGACTAGCGAGAGCATGAATTGAAAGACCAAATGCTTTTCGTGTAACAATTTTTTAGCGAGGAGATAATAGAGGTAGAAAGAAAGGATGAAGAAGAGCCCTATTACAAGTTGCATCTGATGAAATTTATATCCAGAATCGATCATCCATTTAAATAGGTATAGACCAAACACGTTGTACTGATTGTAAAATGATCCTAGTGATTCTCCCTGTGTCAGTTTTAATGAAGGTCCGATAAAGTAGTTATAGTCTTCACATGAGGCTGGGACAAATGTTAAAATAACAAAACATCCAAAAATGATCAGAACAAAAACGGGTACAAATACATCTAACCAGCCGCTAATTTTTACATACCTTATCCATAAATAGCCTAAGCAAAGAGTAATCAATACAAAGGTAACTATTAGCAAGTTAGGTCCGAGGACCGGGATGAATCCGATAATTTCCTTGGGATTAGTCATGAGAAAAATAACTGCTGCAACAGCAATTAAAAGTGTTTGAATTATCCCGTCAGCCAACCACTTTAAGGATTTGAAGTTGATTATCAGCAGGTAGGACAAAACTAAATATATTGCGATGCTGCCAAACATTGCTTCCAGTTCAATCCCATCAGTTTCAGAGATCCAATTTATGAACCACGGATTAATTAAATCTTTATTCACGGGCCTGAAGAATCTGTGTATTGAAGGGGCAAATAAGATGAATGAGAAATAGAAAATCAGAAACAAAAACGAAACCAGTGCTAAAATTCGAGCCAAGTCTGACAGCTTTGAAGCGGTTCTTAATTCCTCACTTGGTATGATCTTGAGCATTCAAAAACCCAACACTGTTTTTTCCCAAGTATACAGCCTTAAAGCGGCAGTTCAAGCAAAGGTGTTTTTTTTATCATTTTAATGAATGGGATTGACATCCACTGTCGACTGTTTTATATTGAAAAGCCTCTCCCGGGGTGATTATTACGAAAGGAGGCTTTATGGCACTAAAGGTTAGCGCTAATCAACCTTCGTTAAGTGCAGGGCGTTCTCCTGCTAGAATGCAGGCAGCCCGATCGAATACTTTTCAGAGGGCATCCGCAGGGTTGCGTGCCAACAGGGCTTCAGCTGCCCTTGGAGGTTCATCCCCGGGCAGGACCGAAGGTCTCGTGCCTAGACAGTCAAGTTCTGTCAGACAGCCGTCAAATAACAGAAGGGCAGAGACTCTTGCAAAACCTGCAGAGGCAATTCAAAGATCCGCTCGTGGCGTTAGACGAGGGATAAGTAGTATTGTAAATGCTGTATCAGGTCAGACTAACGATCCTAGAGGTAGTCGACTGGACGTTTTGGTTTAGGCTTATTTTAGTCTTGGAGTAAAGCGGTCGAGGCTCTTGTACTGGTTTGGCCAAGGCAGTTTGTAACCGAGTTCGAATGCTGCATGGCGTGTCCAATAGGGGTCCCATAGATGTGCGCGTGCCATTACACAAAGATCGGCGCGACCTGCAACAAGAATGCCATTCACATCTCCAAATGAAGTGATATTCCCAACCGCCATTGTATTGATACCAACCTCATGGCGTATTCGATCGCTAAATGGGGTCTGGAACTGTCTTCCATAAACAGGCCTTGCTGTTGGCACTGTCTGTCCGGCTGAGACGTCAGTGATGTCACAGCCATGTGCCTTGAGCATCCTTGCAATTTCAACTGCATCATCAGGCTCTAGTCCTCCCGGCGCCCAGTCCGTTGCAGAGATGCGCACTGAAATTGGTTTATCCTGTGACCATACTTTTCTGACTGCATCAAAGACCTCAAGTGGAAATCTCATGCGGTTTTCTAGTGACCCTCCATATTCATCCTTGCGAATATTTGTGAGTGGTGAAATAAAAGTTGAAATGAGATATCCATGCGCAAAATGGAGTTCGATCATGTCAAAACCTGCCTCTTCGGCCATCTTCGCTGCCCGCACAAAGTTCTCGCGAACTTGAATCATGTCATTTCTGTCCATCTCCTTTGGTACCTGGTTGTTGGGATAATACGGAATTGGTGACGCAGATATGATTGGCCAGTTACCACTATCCATTGGCTGGTCAATCCCTTCCCATGCTAATTTTGTGGAGCCTTTTCGTCCGGCGTGCGCAAGTTGCATGCCGATTTTTGCATAGCTGTACTTATGGACAAAATCAACGATCTTCTTCCACGCCGTTATGTGCTCAGGTTTATACATGCCGGCACAGCCTGTGCTAATCCTTCCCTCTTGGCTGATATCTGTCATCTCAGTGATGACTAGTCCAGCCCCTCCGACTGCGCGGCTGCCTAGGTGCACGAGATGCCATTCATTGGGTGTACCGTCTTCTGCTGAATACATGCACATGGGTGAAACCACTATGCGGTTCACGAGGAGCAATTCACGCAGTTTGAACGGGGTAAAGAGCGGTGGTGGTGGTGGTTCTAACGATATGTTTACACTACTCTGTTTTACTGCTTTTTCAGCAAACCATCGGTCGACCTTCTCGACAAGTGCCGGGTCTCTTTGCTTGAGATCTTCATGCGAGATTCGAAGACTGCGTGTGAGAAGGCTCATAACAAATTGTATGTGTTCGATATCCATGTATCGTTCCGTCTCTTCAAACCACTGGAGACTTGTCTGGGCCGATCGCTGCATGCTTTCAACCACAGGGCGCCTCTCTTGCTCATAGGATTCCAGCGCTTCCTCCAAAGATGATGTAGAGCCGACTGCGTTTGCCAGCGCGATCACATCCTCCATGGCCAATTTCGTACCTGAACCCACAGAAAAGTGGGCGGTGTGAGCGGCATCCCCGACAAGGACAATGTTTTTATAATGCCACGTTTCGTTTCTTATAGTTGGAAAGCTGCGCCATAATGATCTGTTCTTGAGCAGTTTATGCCTAGTAAGCTCTTTTTTGAAAAGATTTTCGCAGAAATTTATTGTGTCGTCCTCTGTCGCCTTTTCCAGTCCTGCCTTTTTCCATACATCCTCTGTGGTTTCGACAATGACAGTCGATCGGTCGTTCTGATACTTGTATGCATGTAGCCGCCAGAGCCCATGCGAATCATACTTGAATATAAACGTAAACGCCTTGAAAGGCAGGGTGCTTCCAAGCCAGACAAATTTATTAGGCCTTATATCTGTTTGCGGTTTGAAATGTTCAGAATAGAGTGCCCGTATTGTGCTGTTAACTCCATCCGCAGCTACAACAAGATCTGCATCTGAAAGGCCCTTTAGGTCTTTTATTTCTCTTTCGTATTCTATTCTCACTCCCAGCTCTTTGCATCTTCCTTGTAAGATATCAAGTAAACGTGTACGGGAGATCCCGCTAAAGCCGTGTCCCGTTGAAATGGTGACGTTATCTTTGTGATGAATTTCAATATCATCCCAGTGGGCAAAGTTGCGCGTGATCTCATCATGCGTCTCACGGTCGGCAGTTTCTAGATTTTCTAGAGTTGCATCTGAAAAGACGACGCCAAAGCCGAATGTGTCGCCGGGACGATTTCGCTCGATTACAGTAACATCGTGCGCTTTATTTGCCTTTTTCATCAGGATGCCAAAATAGAGCCCCGCAGGACCCCCACCCACACACACGATTTTCATTCTATCTGACGGCATATTTAAATGACAATGATAAAGATGACGACAGTTTTTTACAAATGAATTCAGGACTTTTCCTTGCAAAGAGTGCTATGGCCACAGGATGCACTTGGCACCCTGCGGCCAGAAAGATTTACTTTTCCTCTGATGAACCGTAGAGGGGTGTTAAAGGGTCAAAAGGCTTACCGCCATTTCTTAATTTTATCGCTTTTTTCCTCACCTCAGAGAATATGTATAGATTGAGAAAGTGCATGACGCCAAGGACCACCAGCACTAGCCCGATCTTGAAACTAAAAAATTCTATCGATTCTTCCATGTTTTTGGGCTTGTCTCCTAATTTTAAAGCGAGTGTCACATAACCGATGTTAATGAGATAAAATCCTACCACAAGCAGGTGATTTACAGAGTCAGCCAGCTTTTCATTACCATGAAAGACATCGATCAAAAAGATACGTCCATTTTTAAAAAGAGTTTGGGCAACCCATATAGTTATGGCCACGCTCACCACAAGGTAAGCTACATATGTGTAAACTGTATAGTTTTCCATTGTTATTCTCCTTTGCTGGTTTTTTTTCGACATCCAGCATTGTCATTACATTAAAATACAGGGATCGACCAAGTTTGTTACAGATCTATTTTGTCATTCAATTATCAGGATGTATTTTTCAGATGGGAGCAAAGGGAAAAAGTTAAACATATTGCAGTTGCAGTCAAGGCTATATACAATGTAGCCCTGTGTTTAAATACATTCGACTGGGAATTTTCGTAATTGTTTATCAGTTTTTGAGCTGTACAGGGCCACAGGATCGAAAGGTCGAGTCAGAAAATCTTAAACTGGTTAGTATTCCTGAGACGCAGGATACAAATAAATTTTATGTTGGGAATCGACCACCGCTCCTGAAGAATCCGCTGATAAAACTTCCGACAGGGACCATCACACCTAAAGGGTGGTTATTGAAACAATTGGAACTTGGGCGGGATGGTATGGTTGGCAGGCTGGATGAGATCAGCAAGTGGTGCAAGTTTGAAGGAAATGCTTGGGTTAGTAAGGATGGAGAGGGGCACTCTCACTGGCAGGAAATGCCCTATTGGCTCAGGGGGCTTACTGACCTTGGCTATGTCTTGAAAGACGAAAAAGTGATTGCCAAGGCAAAAAAATGGATTGAGGGCATTCTAACCACTCAACGGGAGGACGGCTATTTTGGTCCCGAAGTAAATCGGAAGGAAAAAGATCTGCTTTCTAATATGCTTGTCCTGAATATACTCCAGTCATGTCATGAAGCTACGGGTGATGAGAGAGTTCTAAAATTTCTGACAAACTACTTCAAGTGGCAACTGGACCTCAAGGAATCTGATTTTCTAGCCCTCGGCAAAAATTATTTCCTGACCGTGTGGCAAAAGACTCTGGCGGCAGACAATTTAGAATCGGTCCAGTGGCTTTATAACAGGACGGGCGAAAAATGGCTTTTAGAACTCGGCGATAAAATTCATAGGAACTCAGCAAGATGGGATGAAGGGGTAGAAGAAGCCGCGAAAAAAGGATTAAACTGCTGGCACGGAGTAAATATCTGCCAAGGTTTCAAAGAGCCGGCGCTTTACTACCAACAATCGAAGAACAAGAAACATATTGATGCTACATATAAAATTTACAAGACTGTAAAGGATAGATTCGGTCAGTTTCCCGGAGGCATGTTCGCTTCAGACGAGAACTGCAGATTCTATCATCAAGATCCTCGACAGGGTTCTGAGACCTGTGCAATGGTGGAGTTTATTCACAGCTTCCACATCCTTCTTTCAATCACGGGAGATCCTATACATGCGGACAGGTGTGAGGATGTTGCATTTAACTCATTTCCGGCATCAGTTATGCCGAACTGGAAAGGACTACACTATCTAACTGGTGCAAACATGGTTCAGCTCGATAAGGAAGACCACTCACCGGGGATCCAAAATGGCAAATGTATGCTTGCATTTAGCCCGTTCGAAGAATACAGATGCTGCCAGCATAATGTCGGGATCGGCTGGCCATATTACACTGGACATCTCTGGATGGCAACGCATGATAATGGTTTGGCAAGTCTTCTCTATTCTCATTCTGATGTAAAGGCGAAGGTTGGAGACGGAACAGAGGTGACAGTAAAAGAATCGACAGACTATCCGTTCGATGAGGTTATAACATTTACAATAGAGACCCCGAAGGCAGTTCAGTTTCCGATATATCTTCGCATTCCACAATGGTGTGAAGATGCTAAAGTCGAGATAAATGATCAGGCTTATAAAGTTAGTAATGCGGCATTGAAATATATTAGAATCAACCGCCAATGGTCAAATGGCGATCAAATTAAATTTACCGTGCCATTCAAATTGGGGCTTACCGAGTGGCCGCAGACAAGGGCTGTGTCAGTTAACTATGGGCCCCTCTCATTTTCACTAAAGATCGGTGAAAAATGGGTTCGCTACGGAGGCACAGATGAGTGGCCTACGTATGAGGTATTTCCTACAACACCGTGGAATTATGGACTAGTGCCAAAGCTCAAGTCATTCAGGGTTGTAAAGAAAAAAATGTTCGATCGACCATGGGAGCCCGATAAAGCGCCGATTGATATCATTGCGTTTGGCAAAAAGATCCCGAACTGGACTCTGGATCCATACGGACTAGTAAGTCCACTTACACCGGGTCCGATAAAATCGGATGAGCCAGAAGAGGAGATCACACTTCTCCCGATGGGTTGTGTTCGTCTTAGGATATCAGCTTTCCCGGTGGTTGATAAAGTTGGCAATGAATGGAAATGTGTTTTGATGAAGCACCGGGCATCTTTTTTATGGATTACAGATAATGTTATGGGTTTAAGTGATGGTGTTATTCCAAAGAGCTCAAATGATCTTGGCGTTCAGCGTTATACGTGGTGGGGCCGCAAGGGGACAGTTGAGTGGGTAACATGTGAATTTGCCAATCCGCAAAAAGTATCAGGGATTGAGGTCTACTGGTTTGATGAAACTGGCAGCGGCCATTGCCGTCTCCCTGAATCGTGGAAGGTCTACTACCTTTCTGGGGCAGAGTGGAAGGAAGTTACATCCCCGACCGAGTATGGTGTCAAGCTTGACACATTCAATGTTGTAAAGTTCGATGTAGTAGAGACACGGGGACTAAAGGTTGAGGTAAAACTGCAAAAGGATTTCTCAGCCGGAATTTTAGAGATAAAGGTCGATTACAGGTAAGGACTGAATCATGAAAATTAAAGACAAACCCTGGATCTTGACGTTGCTGCTATTAGCGGCTATCGCGGGGGTCTGGGTCTTCAAACCAAGCACACCACCTCAGACTGGGTTGCGTGTTGGATACATCTGCAATTTCATGGCTCATGAATGGTACCAAAAGGTGTGTGCATCAGCGGAGCAGGCAGCAAAAGATGCCGGGATCTCATTGACGATTGCGAATGCGAATGGGGATTCTGCTCTCCAGAAAAGACTGGCTGAAAACCTCTTTACCAAGGGGGTAGATGTGCTTGCCATTACACCTGTTGATGCAAAGGCTGTTGTCCCTATTGTCGAAGAGGCGAAGCGTCTGGGGATACCTGTCTTCACAGAATCTAATGTCGTTGCTGGGGCGAAAACCTATGTGGGTATCAATAATTTCCAAGCTGGTGTAAAGGCTGGCATTTGGGTTGGTAACTACATCAATGAAAAAATGAAAGAACAAGCCCGCATATTGATATGCGGATTTCCTGCATTTGAGGATTGTCGTAATCGCGTCTCAGGTTTTAAAGAGGGGTTGAAGCAGGCTTGCAGTAAGAAATTCGAAATTATTGAGGTCGATGGCAGTGGAGAGAAGGAAAAAGCCCTGCGTGTGTGCTCTGATGCGCTCATTGCTCATCCTGATGTGAATGTCATTTTTGGCATTAACGATGACTCTGCTCTTGGTGGAATGCAGGCCTACATAAATGCTGGTCTTCCGCAGGATCGGCTATTTGTAATCTGCTTTGGACTGGAGGGTCGTGCCGGAAAACAGGCGATGCTGGGTAATACGCCTGTTCGTGCAGGACTCGCCATGTTTCCAGAGATAGTCGGGCGTTCGATTGTGGAGGTGGCTCAGCGCGTTGCGCGTTCAGAAAAATTGCCGCATCATTTTGAAACCCCCACGCTTATCCTAACCCCTGAAACACTTTTGCACTATTATAGGCAGGAAGATGGAGAGTTCAAAATTAACCCGAAAGCAATAAGCAAGTTCAAATGACTCCTATTGTCAAAGTAGAAAAGCTTTGCAAGAATTTCCCCGGGGTTGTTGCACTCGACAGTGTAGACCTGGATGTACGTCGTGGAGAAGTGCACGCCTTGTTGGGTGCTAATGGCGCAGGCAAGTCTACACTGATTAATATCCTCGCCGGTGCCTTGGAACCTGATTCAGGAAGTGTACAAGTTAACGAAAGAATCATCTCACGTTTTAGTCCGGTGGAATCTCACAAGTATGGAACCCGTGTCATTTTCCAGGAATTTAGTCTCGTACCTTCCATGACGGTGGAAGAAAATATTCTGCTTGGACAGCTCCCGAACCGCTGGGGAATTTTGGATCGCACCGAGGGTGAGAAAAGGGCACATGAGGCATTAAAGTTGTTGAATGTTCAGATTGATCTCTCAACCAAGGTTTCAGATCTAAATGTCTCTCATCGGCAGATTGTGGAAATTGCCCGTGCTATCTCATCACAGTCGGTTTTGATCGCTATGGATGAACCTACATCAGCGCTTAGTCCCAATGAAGTAGATGCCTTGTTTGCAGTGATAAGAATTCTCAAGAAGAGCGGAGTTTCTATTCTTTATGTATCACACAGGTTGCATGAGCTCTTTCAGATATCAGATCGTATAACAATCTTGAAGGATGGCAGGCGGATTGCAACTGTGAATACAAAGGAGACAAGTGAGGAGGAGCTGGTGACGCTCATGGTGGGGCAAAAAAAGAGGATGGCAATACAAAGAGTAAATCGTTCAAAGGATGAGATCGTATTAGAGGCAGGAGGGCTTTCAACATTCAAGCTTAAGGATATTACTTTTTCTGTTCGCAAGGGTGAAATCGTTGGTTTTTGGGGTCTCATGGGCGCTGGAAAGACCCAACTCGCACGCGCGCTATTTGGATTGGAACCTGTTCTCAATGGTGCGGTTGCGCTTCACGGAAAATCTGTCTTGCTTACTACCCCTCAAGATGCCTGTCGTGCAGGACTTGGACTAGTACCTGAGGATCGAAAGATGGATGGACTTGTTTTGCCAATGTCGGTGTGTGAAAACGTGTCGCTGGCCTCGCTTGATCAAGTAAGCAACTATGGTGTACTAGATGAATCGCGAGAAGAGAGTCTGGTTGGAGGTATGGTCACACAACTTGGAATCAGGACTCCAACCATCTCACAATCTGTATGGCGTTTGAGCGGAGGCAATCAGCAAAAGTGTGTGCTTGCTCGCTGGCTGGCCAAGTCGGCGCGCATTCTGCTTTTGGATGAACCCACTCGCGGGATAGATGTGTCGGCAAAAGCTGAAATTTATCGATGGATCAATTCACTGTCAGCTGACGGGATAACGATTCTGCTCATATCTTCAGAGATAGACGAGGTCATGGGATTGTGTGATCGAATTTTCGTTCTTGCAGATGGCCGCATTCGTGGTGAGTTTACGCCCGAGTCAGCAAGCGAGGAGAAACTAATGAGTTGTGCTATAGGTGGTAAGAACTAGTGAAGAAGAGAGTGGTCTTTGAGCATTTCGGATTGCTTAATAGCTTGCTCATTTTAATCTTGATCTTCTCCTTTCTTCATCCTCAGTTCGCAACTGATAAGAATATGATGCTCATTCTAAAACATTCTGCGATAGAAATGATAGCAGCAATCGGGATTACGATAGTGATTCTCGCCGGCTCGATTGATTTGTCTGTGGGGTCTTTGCTTGCGCTTGTTGGGATAACAACAGTATGGTCTCTGAATAGTACTGGGAGTGTTCTTGTTGGGGTTGCCGCTGGTCTTGGGGTAGGAGTCGTGGTCGGACTTGTAAATGGGTTGATCGTAACTGTTGTACGGATTAAGCCGTTAATTGCAACGCTTGCAACGATGGTAATATTTCGAGGTTTGACACATGTTGTAACAAAGTCGCAATCGATTCAGTGTGAGGTTAATAGTTTCAAAGATCTGGGGTCAAGTGTCATAGTCGGGATTCCGATTCCAGTGCTGATTACACTTGTTGTGTTTGCCATCTTTTATTTTTTGCTTCACAAGACAGTCTTTGGCAGGACTATATATGCAGTTGGAGGTAATGAGCGAGCGGCTCATCTTGCGGGGCTGCCTGTCATGCGTACTCGATTGCTCGTATTTGTTCTTTGTAGCCTGCTTGCTGCGCTAAGCGGAGTGATCCTGTCATCATATCTTGCATCGGGCCAGCCTACTACAGGTTCTGGTTTTGAGCTTACTGTGATTGCTGCTGTAATTTTGGGAGGTGCAAGTTTGGAAGGGGGCCAGGGTTCTCTGATAGGAACGATTATAGGAGTTCTCATCCTTGCTGTGCTTTTCAACGGGATGGTTCTGCTGGAGATTTCTTCATTTTATCAGGATATCATGCGCGGAGCTGTTATTCTAGTGGCGGTTTTTATTGACACCCACCGTCGCTCCAAGTAAGTTCTTGATTTGCCAAAAGTACTCCAAATTGCCTGGGTAGTTGCGAGACTCACTAGATCTTTGACTTTTGCACCAACTGCTCATTCTGGTTACAGTTCGAGCGACCTCGTTTTTAGTGAAAGATGATTATGAAATTTATGGCCGAATTTTGGGGTAGACAATGCACCTCTTGGGATTGGAATCCTTCAAGGTGCTGAGTTGTCCTAAATCGAATTAACGGCCTGAACGGCTGCGATAGCAATCGCGGCAGTAAACTGGACGATCTCCACGAGGTTTAAATGGAACCTGAGCCTCTTTTCCACATGAAGAACAGGTTGTTGTAAACATTTCTCGGGATCCAAAGCCGCCGCCTCCGCCACCGCCACCGTATGACCTTCCGCCGCCTCTACCGCCTCCGGTAGTTGCCTTGCGGGCTTCACGGCATGGAGCACATCTCTTGGGCTCGTTCGTGTACCCGCGCTGCTGGTACTGCTCCTGTTCGGTAGCGCTAAACGTGAACGTTGTGCCACAATCAGCACAAGTAATGGTTTTGTCGGTAAATGCCATAGATACTCCTTAAACTCCCTACATGTGTCTTTTAGGTATGCCCTCTCACTTATCGGACCGTCCAATCAGAGTCGGGATCCTAGAAATGACCACCATGGGATACTTTTTATATATCAAAATCGCCTAAAAATTCAACAATTTCTGTAACTGTTCAGGCTCACGTGTCAACACTTTTTTGACAAATCCTAAGCAAGTGGTTAAGTAAATAGCACGAGAGGGGATTACCTTTCTTTCTTTGGACGATCTTTGCCGAG
>SBBU01000089.1 GCA_005239585.1 Planctomycetaceae bacterium | reverse complement strand
TTCCTTAGAAATCGTTTCATACCTCTCTCCCAAAAGATTTGTCTAATCTATCGGGCAGAGAGGCCCTTTTTATTCAATCCGATTTTTTGGACAAGCTCGCAACTCGTTGATTTTCTCAGCCAGTTACGTCATAATAATAAGGTATTTTGCGGAGGGCATATGAGAACTTTAATGGCAGTGGCATTGGCGATCGTAATATCAGGTTCCATCGTTGCACAGGACACAACCACTGTCGAAAAAACCATTCAGCCTCCTCAGCTCCTCATTAAAATCACAGACGAGTGTCTAAAAGTAGGACTTGAGGACGATGTGAAACTCAAGGCCAAAATCTTTATCGATTTCGCCTCGAACCGAGTAGACGAAATTGACGCTTGTAACTCACAGGAAAAACCAGAGGTTATCTCTGCCCTGGCAACAGCTCATGGAAGGTTAATGTCTGCAGCATTTGATGAAATCATCAAAAGTGCTGACAAGGGTCAGGATATAGAAGATGTTATAAAGCAAGCAGCTGAGGCAAATAGTAAAAATCAAGAGGCCTTGAAAAAAGTACTTGACAAGGCTCCTTCTCAGGCAAAAGATGCTATCAAGCACGCAATGGAAATGTCTAGCAAGGGACATGACAAAGCAGTCGAACACGTAAAAAAGTGCAAGGATAAACCATGTGATAAGGACAATACAGAGTGCAAGGATAAACCCAAAAACATAGAGATCAATAAGAATCAGCACTATATATTGAAACTTACAGATGAGTGTATAAAGCTTGGTCTGGAAGATGATTTAGTATGCAAGATCAGACACTTCTTTGAAGTAGCAACTAACAGGTGGGAAGACCTCGACAAGGGATTTGCAAAGGAAAATCCTGAGCTAATAGGAGCCCTAGCCAACGCACAATGCAAGCTGCTAAATGGGGCATTCGATGAGATAAAAAAATGTGCTGATAAGGGTCTGATCACAGAAGAAATTTTCAAGCATGCAAATGAGGCCACATGGAGGCATATGGAAGCACTGAAAAAAGTGCTTGAAAAGGCCCCAGAGCAGGCAAAGGATGCAATAAGACATGCTATTGAGATGTCCAAAAAGGGCCATAATAATGTCCTAGAACACTGCAAAAAGTTTTGGAAGAACAAAGATAAAGACCGACCTAAGGATAAGCCAAAAGACAGACCTAAAGATAGACCAGATCGCGGAGATAGACGAGACAGAGATGATCGAGACAGAGACGATCGAGACAGACGTTAAGCTGCTAGATAACGCGAAATACTTTCCCAAGCGGCTAGAGCACAGAAGCTGATCGCTAAACAGAGCTAACTTGGATTTTGGGCAAAGATGGTCATAGCTGCTATCGCAGCCGTTTCAATTCGTAGTATTGTCTTAGAAAGCTTAACCTGTAATGCGCCTGAATTTATAGCTTGCTCTGTTTCAACTCCTGTGAATCCCCCTTCAGGTCCAACCAGGACAAGCACCTTTTTACCTTCAATCGATTGCCTCTTGACACTATTATTCAGATACGAGTCAGCCTCTGGCGATGAGATAAAAACATGATCAAATTCAGCCAAGCGAGTATACATCGTAGCGAGACTAGTTTCGTCACTTATCTCCATTAACCTCGTCCTGCCTGATTGTTTTGACGCCTCAATCACTATCCGTTCTAGACGCAATTTTTTATTCACTGTAACACCTGCAACGGACCTCTCACACTTGCAAGGGATAAATGCAGAACATCCAAGCTCGACCAACTTGGCAACCATCCACTCTAGCCTTTCCCCCTTTGGACATGCTGCAGCGATAGTAACAAAGACTGATAGTTCTCGGTCGACCGTATGCCTCTCAAGGATCCTGACAGAAATCGCCCTCCCTTTTTCCAACACCTCCCCTATTGCTTCAGCCCCAGAGCCATCAAAGAGAACTATTTTTTCGCCACCCTTTATCCGCAGAACCTTTCCAAGGTGATAGATTTCTTTATCTCCAAGAAGAACAATTGGATTCCCGAGATTCTCTACATAAAATCTATGCATCCCGCCTATCATTCTAAAATATGTACTTCCAGTCAAGTCTACAGTAAAATAAAAATATGCGCGAGTCATTTCTATATGACAAACTCCAGGACAACAAAGTCAAATGCAATGTCTGTGCGATTAGGTGTATTATCCCCGATGGAAAGCGGGGCGCCTGCCTGACAAGACTCAATAGAGATGGAACTCTCTACACCCTAATCTACAGCGAAGTGGCCTCGGCAGTAGTCGATCCCATAGAAAAAAAACCTCTTTACCACTTTTATCCGGGCACTAACATCCTTTCAATGGGGACACTAGGATGCAACTTTAGATGCCCCGGATGTCAAAACTGGGAGATCTCTCATAATTCACCTGATGAACTTGGTAAGAACATGGAAAAACTCGAACCGGAAGATGTAATCAAACACGCAAAGAGACTAAATTGCCGATCGATCTGCTGGACCTACAACGACCCAACCATATGGGTGGAATATACATACGATTGCATGCGCCTTGCCAAAAAAAATAACATCCTGACAGCCTATATAACCAATGGCTATGCAACAGAAGAACAGCTCGAACTAATCTCTCCTTTTCTTGACGCATGGCGAGTTGACATCAAGGGCTTCTCCAGAGAATCCTACAAAAAGGTAACAGGGCTTGCAAGATGGGAGTGCATACTGGAAATCGCAAAACTCGCCAAGTTCAAATACAACATGCACGTCGAATGTGTTACTAATGTGACCCCCACACTAAACGATTCAGAAAAGATACTGCGAGGGATCGCTAGGTGGATAAAGCATGATCTGGGTGAATTCACCCCTTGGCATGTTACGAGATTTTATCCTTACCTCGATCTGTCGCATATACCCCCTACCCCAATCAAAACGCTTGAGCGCGCCTATGAAATCGGCCGTGAAGAGGGACTAGAGTATGTCTATGTAGGAAATCTACCCGGTCACCGCTGGGAAGATACTTACTGCCATAACTGCGGTAAGGTAATTATCAAGAGGCGCGGCTTTGCAATCGCCCAAGCCTTGATCAAGAATGGACTCTGCCCATACTGCAAGACACAAATTCCCGGCAGATGGGATAATGAAGTACAGACATCAAGTGGAGAGCGGATTCCAGTAGTTCACGCTGAGTTCGACCTTCCATACCAAGAAAAACACTAGTAATTGTAAATAATTTTGTAACCTTGGGCATACCTCAATCGTCTAATATATAGTGATGGGAAAAGTTGCTGAAAGCCTGATTATGGAGATGCTAACGACAGCCTACCAACAGTACTCCAGGGCAGTTCACTCGACTGCGTTTCAATTAACTCATTCAAGCACCGCCGCAGACGATGTCATGCAGGACGTTTTTGTCAAGGCACACAAGGAGTTAAGCAGAGGAACCTACATTAAAAACATGAAGAGCTGGCTCTACAGGGCAACAATAACCACAGCGCTCGATTCATTGAAGAGAAAACGACCAAAATCCCTTGTTGAAGCCAGCTATAGCAACGACCCATTTCATTCTATATCAAAACAAGAAGACGTACATACTCTCCTTCAGGCTATTAAGCAGCTCCCAAATGATGAGAGAATAACGCTTGTTCTCTTTGAACTTCAGGACTTGTCCCATCAGGAAATCTGCGAGTTGACGGGCCATTCGATCGAAAAGATCAAGATCGATCTGCATAGGGCCCGAAACAGGTTAAGAGAAATATTTTTTGGTCAAAATGTAATTGAGGAATAGGAGATAATTATGGAAAACGAAGAAAAGTTTATGCACGACGAGCAATCAGAAGAGGAAAGATTAAGAGAGGCCATGGTGCAGCTTAAATCTGCCAGTCCGCAGGACGAATACTTTGAAAAAACGTGGCAGAAGATAAAAACGAAGACCAAGGCATCTCGCCGCCTCTATCTGGCGCTTTCGGGCGTGGCCGCCTTTTTGATCGTTTGCCTCGGAGTCGGAATTTTCACACCATCATACTTAGGCGGGATACCACAGTCTAAATACTCACACTCCGAAGGCCAACCATCCCGCATAATTTCTTTCGATAAAAATAGTGGTATGACCATTTCACAAGAGCTCTTATCTTCCTACAATAACAATACTTTTGCTAATAATACCAATATTGGGAACTGGGGTCCGGACGGAACTTCCAATAACACAACCAGGCACAACTCCCTTGGCCACTCAACTCAGGATCGTAAGATCATAAAAAGTGGCACACTGCACGCCAAGGTGGAAAATGTATCAAAGGCCTATGACACAGTGAGAGACGCCACGGCCAAGGCCGCAGGATATATACACGGCTCCAGCATCCAGAAGGATTATTACGGAGGCGAAAGCATGAGCATAACAATTCGAGTCAAGGTTGACAATCTTGATGGGCTCCTGAAAGACCTTGAAAGGATTGGTGAGATAAAAAATCTCTCAATTGCCAGCGATGACGTTACCAGTCAATACACAGATACACAATCAAGGATTAAAAATATTAAGAGACTGGAGGAAAGGATACTAAAACTCCTTGAAGACAAAACAGGGAATATAAACGATGTCCTCCATGTTGAGAAGGAGCTGGCCAGGATCAGAGAACAGATCGAGACGATGGAGGGTCAGGTAAAGCTGTGGGACAATCTGACCTCACTTGCCACACTTCGAGTCGATCTATACAACACAAAGGTAAATGAACAACTAACCCCTCCAAAGACAGAACAGCAGGGGATGATGAATAACTTTTCAAATGCATTTAACGTCGGATTGAACGGCCTCGGTTACATGATCTCTGGGATGATAATTGTCCTCTGCGTCGGCATCCCCCTTATGCTCGTTTCACTCCCTATCTTCTACGGCTTTAAGAGAATAGCCAAGCCGAAGCAATAACATTATAGCGCAAGGCCGGGCCTCTTATCAGGCCCGGTTTTATTCGCCTTCGCCAGAATACCCCGCTGCTTGCACAAAGTTTCTCGTGACGTTCTCTGATTATGCGACATAAACCTTTACCTTTCGCATCTGACGGCCATTTAGAATGTTCTCATTCAACGCAAAGTTCCACA
>SBBU01000371.1 GCA_005239585.1 Planctomycetaceae bacterium | reverse complement strand
CCCTTCTCTTTCGGGGTTCGATTCGTTCGAGTTTCGCTTATACATCTTGCAACCGTAAAACTCAATACCTCCAGACACAAGATTTATTCTACTCCCCAAGAGACATGAAAAGGCGGAGGAGAGCCGTTGGAAAATTGAATATAAAACTGACATATAAGGACTAATATATAGGGTTTGCTGTAAAATGGGAATAGCTCGTAGGTAAACATGAAGAATATCAGATGGGCAGTATTTACGTTGTTAACAGGTAGCCTATGGCTTTCTGGATATAGCACACCACATCATTTTGCCGGCAAAACTGATGCTTTTTACTTTGCAAGCCTACAATCCAGCGCGACATGGATCCGTACTGATGACACATCCGGAGGCTCCGTTGATCTAACAAGGGTAACCTCAATCGAGTTTCGCTCTGAGGTCTGGAATTATGGCTATACGATGTGGATCGATGGGCTTACGCTGGGGGTGAGTGAAGTTACGGAAAATAACGCAACTAACTGGGGAACATATGACTCGATGACTCCCACCTCGGGGGACTCGGTCTCTAATGATGCAACAGATAAAAAAGTCGGTTCATACTCAATCAAGTTTGTAACAGACAGCGGTGGTGATTCAGGATGTTTCTATCCAAAGAACCGTAATGCATTGTGGGACTTTACAAGGATTTCAGTGTTAGGCTTCCAAATGAAGAAAGATAATGTTAACCCATTAAAGTGGAATTCACCCGTCGTTATACTTACTACGGCATCAGGAGGAAAAGTTCGATTTGATCCAGTCAACAATCTGCTTACCACAAGTTGGACATTTATCACGCTCCCATTGAACGAAGTTAGCCTTAATATAAATCCTGCCTTTGGATATACCCCGCAAAATGCCATATTGGAGTATGGTGCGAGTGGACTTGTTATATCAGTATCAGAATATCGAATAGATGCAGATGGAGATGGATTTGTTGATTTTGTCAGGACGTCAGCAGGAAGTGTGCCATGGATATATTCAACTGTCAAGACATATATAGCTACACTTACCGTGATAGACACTAGAGGGGCGCAGTGGGCAACCACATCCTCTATTCGAATTGATTCAAAAGTACAGCCAAAAGTGAGAGGTGCTTCAGGAGATTTATTGGCTGATGTTATTGTCGGCAAGCCAGATTTCACAGAGATTAATCCATATGAGGTTTCGCCTAACACACTATTCAGACCGGGTGGTGCAATTATAGATCGTGTCTCTACAACTCCAAAACTATATCTTAATGATACGAACAATAATCGTATTTTAGGTTTTGATTGGAATGAACTCTTGAATGCTGCGGATCTCAACAGTGTCTTACCCAAGATTGTGCTTGGTCAACCATCATTTTATACCTCAGGTGCTAACGGTGACTCGGGATTTCAGAATTACCCTAATCAGGCGCCGGCCAGCGCTTCAACGCTGCGCGGGTTTCCAGAGTGGGGGTTGAGTATAGCAGAAGGGGGAGGGCATGGCAGCATGTCCATCGATTCGCAGGGTAATCTTTACGTTTTCGACTATTTTAACCATCGCGTGTTGAAATATAACAAGCCTTTTGAGACAGATACTGTAGCAGATTATGTTTGGGGTCAGAGTGATTTCACTGGAAATCAACCAAATAAGGGTATGTCTTCTCCAGATGCAACAACACTTCATTATGACTGGGGATTTAGAAATGCAGGGCATGCTGGTGTAGAAGTGGATTCGAGTGGAAACGTGTGGGTGGCAGATATCGCTAACCATCGAGTTCTGCGATTCCCTCCAAATTCTAAGACAGCGGACCTGGTTCTTGGACAATCCAACTTTACATCTGGAGGCCCTTTCACTGTTCCTTATACTGTGGATGCTAATGGAAATGTAATTATCAATGAGAGTGATAAACTCATTTCACCAAATCGATTTAACTGCCCTGGAGCAGTTCGTGTAAACAGCCAGGGATGGGTTTATGTATCAGATCAAGGTAACGACCGAGTGATTAGATTCAAACCGCCATTTTCAAATGGCATGAATGGGGAAGTATTTGGATCAGGGTTTGTGATGCCAGGGAGTATAGATTTTGACCCAACTGAACCAGGCCAAGTCTGGATACAGAACCGTGCTGCGAGGGAACTCTGGGATGAAACTAGTAAAACCAAGGTAAAACAGGTTGGCATCTCAGGTGATTACAATACTCTCGGTCACACAGCTGGAATGGGCATTGATAGTGCAGGCAACATGGCATTTACCAGCGGACTCAATAACAATTACGCAAATAAAGCTCTTATATACCTCAAGGGAGCAGATGGAACATTTTCAAACTTTCCAAGTAAAGTTTTTATGCAATCAGATTCAAAGGGAAATAAGGTTACACGTGCTGGACTGGGTGAGCAGGTAACTGGAGTTGTTGTTGCAGATAACCAGCTTATCATAAGCGGGGGTGGGCGAATCCTATTCTGGAACAATCCCGCAAGTGTTACGAGCGGTCAACCCGCCGATGGCTATATTTCTGGATTTACCAATACAACAATAAACAGTTTTGAATCGAGAGATGGAGTATTGTGGTTTATTCCCATGAAAGCGGATAAAAATCATCGTCTTTGGGTTCATTCTGGCGTTAAAAATAAATTGCTAGTATATCAATTACCCCTTGTTACAGGAGCAACGCCAATTTTAGAGATATCGCCGACTATAAATGTTTTGGGGGGTGGGACGACCACGTGGAGTAGTGTCATGGGACTTGTACCTACAGATAATAGTGAATTTTTGTGGATATCGGATCATGCTAAACATCGTGTTCTTCGAATTCGCAATCCTTTAACCAGTCCTATAGTCGATGTGGTTTTAGGACAAACTAGCATTACTGGAACTTATCCTAACAGAGATTCTAACTGGGAGGCAAATGGCAGTATTCCGTCAACTGATCCAACGACACTCGCTTATCCAGGGTTCGTATCAATTGATCGCTCGGGTAACCTTTGGGTTTCAGATCACTGGTTAGAAGCGCATGGGAATGGTAGACTGCTTGAGTTTAACATGACCTTGTTTGCTTCAAATAACACCTCTGTAATCTTTGCCACAGCAGCTTCCAAGAAGTTTCAGGATACAGCTACTTGGGAACCTGCTTTCAATTCGCAAAATCAGATGGTGGTAGGCTACAACCCATACAGAAATAATCCACACCCTGTTCTTGATACTATTACAGGGTGGAAGGGTGGGCTGCTGTTGGGATTTTATGACAATCCGCTGGCAGCCTCCACATCTCCTTCGGCCT
This sequence comes from Planctomycetaceae bacterium, assembly GCA_005239585.1. The sequence goes on along the minus strand of SBBU01000371.1, from coordinate 2,461 downwards.
TTTCTTTTGATTATTACTCGATGCCATTTGCTGCTACATTTGACGGCCTGGATAATCTATATGTTGCCGACCTCAACCGAGCCAGGGTTCTAATTTATAAAGGTGTTGTTAATCCATTCAAGTTGGACTATGCAAAAGTTACTGGTGTTACTTCTGGACAAATAAGTAACTCATATTCATTCTCTGCCTCGTTAACTACTCTGGATGGAGCGTCGGTTCAATTTGTATTTAACTGGGGAGATGCAACAAGCACAACTACAGCTTTTGTTGCATCGGGTGCAACAGCGGCTGCTTCGCATAGCTGGAGTTCGGCTGGCACATACACAGTACAGGTTCAGGCTGTGGACAGTAATGGTAAACGTTCAGGCTGGTTTAGTATGACTGTTACCATTACTGCTATGGCAGATATTGTAATCAGCGATATTTACATACCATTTCAGGTAGAGCAAGGCAAAGTGTTGACATTGCTTGAGGCCATATCGAATAATGGCACAACTGGGGCCTCTTCATTCACAGTTACCTATTCAATTTCCAGCGCATCATTGCCCAGCACACAGCTAGGCAGCAGGACAGTAACCAGTCTACCTAGCTCAGCTACAGACTTTAAAGCAGTGCAACTCTCCATCCCATCTACGTTAGCTGATGGCTCCTATACTCTGACAGTCACCGTGGACTCGGGAAATACTGTTGCAGAGTCAAACGAGACAAATAACACACTAACAAAGACAATCAACATCACTAAATTTTTAAAGTATGATTTCGATGGCAATGATCAAGTTGGCATTGAAGATATTTTGGCCGTAGTTCAAAACTATGGCTGGATACCCGGAGATTTGTACTATAACCCCGCATATGATCTAAACAAATCAAACGGGGTCGGGATCGAAGACATATTGGCAGTGGTAAGCTATTATGGGACGGATCCAAGATTGCCCAAGGCAGATTTGAAAGTTAACTACGCTACAGTGGCCACCGGGAACCCTGTAACAATCACATATGACAAAAAGGAAACAGAGGCAAATATTGTAAAATATGAGCTGGATTACACTGTCACAGCAGGATATGAGGTCACAAGCAGTACCCCCGGAAGCGTAACACATACATATACAGTAGCAGGGACATATACAGTAACACTGAAGGTGACGGACGAAAAGGGTCAGACAGATACCACCTCTGCTACAATAAACGTAATAACCTTTAGCACAGCGGCACCAAGTGTAACAGCCACAGCAAACAATCCATACATAAGCGTGACGGTAAACTGGACAGGAGGGTCATCGCCATACTGGAGGGTCTATAGGGGAGGAGTGTTATTGACTACAGTAACAAATGCAAGGACATATACAGACAATACTGTAGCAGCAGGGACAAGTTACGGCTACTATGTACAGGCGAGCAAGGACTCTGGAGGAAGTGTGATAGGGACGAGTTCAAATACGGTGAATGTTACATCAGATCCAAGCACGCCGACACTAACAAGAGGAGCAGTAACAAGTTTTTCTATAGCATTATCCTGGTCCACACCACCGGGACAGGTATCGATAGAGAGGGGGTACACAAATACAAGCCTGAGCGAGATAACAACAACAGTAGCAGGTGCAACGAGCTATACAGACAATGCAGTAGTACCTGGGAAGACCTATTATTATAGGATAAGGTTCACAGGAGGAGGCGGTAAATATGGCAAGTACTCAAGTGTAGTGAGTGGGGCAACGCCGGCAATGAGCATTACAGCAAGCGCAGTAGTGACGAGCGGGCAGACGAATAGCATAACAGTGACATGGAACACAACAGGAACGAGTGGAGTATCGGTATTAATCGAGAGGGATAATGTACAGGTGGGTAGTGTGGCGGGGAATAACACAAGTTACGTAGATTTAGTGGTGGGGGGAAGCCACAGTTACAGGGTAAGGTACAGCGACAATAAAGGAGGATACAGCGTATACTCAAACACAACGGCAAGTGTGGCGCCTGCAGCAAGCAGTATAACGCCGGTAATAACGGCAAGTGGGATTAATGGAGTCTCAGCGGGAGGGTTAAGCTGGAGTCCATTAAACCCAGCGGCATATCCAAACGCATTGCTAGAGTGCAAGGATCCGACGCAAACGACATTTAGCGAGATTACAAACACAACACAGGTGGCATCGATAAAGGGGCAGTTAGTGGCAGGAACAAGTTACAAATTCAAGATGAGATTTACAAACAGTGCAAGGAGTGGAGTAAGCAACTACTCATCAGAAGTTACGTTCAGTACACCAGCACCAGTATTGTCTGCGGTGAGCAGTGCGGGTAGTGTGACGCTGACGATAAGTGGGACAACAAGTCCCTATTTCATGATATACAGGTCAACGGATGGAGTAAATTTCAGTCAGGTGGGATATACAGGGACGACAAGCTTCACCGACAGCGGCCTGACAAGCGGCACAACGTATCATTACTATGTCAAGAGCTGGAATCAGGG
>SBBU01000073.1 GCA_005239585.1 Planctomycetaceae bacterium | reverse complement strand
TTGAAATACAGAGTCTCTATTAGAACCTCCCGAATACATATCTGGTTGACCGATCACGATCTGGGCAGTTGCGTTAAGAGCATATGACGTCGAAGAGGATAACTGATCCCAGTTGTACCCTAGTATACGGCTGTGTCCCGAGTCATAAACATAAATCTTCTCAAAGTTTGCTGCAGGTGTCTTTAGCCTGTCTATAACTACACCATGAGGGACCATTAACTTGTTTGGAGCTACCCCACTAAATATTTGGCTGAAATCGCGTTCCCCGATAATGGTATCCGCCCACAGATCGCCTGTTACTCCTCTCACCGGTGCCATTGCCGGGGCTGTGAAATGAGTATTGCCGGTTGATTTTAACGCAAAAAGCGCTGCAATGAAGATTAACGGTATTACTCGAACACTCTTTAACATAGACCACCCTCCAAAATATTCTCTTTCCCTGCCATATATACATATATCCGTTTAGGCCCTATTTGGTTCGCAAGATGTGTAAAAAACCAAGTCTTTTATTTCTGCCTATTTAGCCCTGTTATGGCATGTTTAAGCTTACCTATTATATCAGGTATCTTTTCTGCCTTTAGGGCTGACTCGACTGCCTCGATAGTTTCGCTTAAAAGTTTGCCTTTTAGACGCTCAACTATCTGCTTCTGTCCAATATCATCTGAGGCAATGCCACGCACTGCATTATCCGTATGGTTCAGCCCTATCAAGATAACCTTTATCACCATTTCAAAGAGTTCCTTATCCAACCGGTCAGAAACTCTTCCCAATGCAGATGCAGACATTGACCGAGTGCGATGATTTTGATCATTCAATCTTTTCTGCAGGGCTTGTATCGCCTCTTTTACGAGATCGGCATCCATACGAGCAAAGGAATCCTTAAGTATAAAAGCAAACGTGCTCCTGTCGAGTCCATTTTTCTCATCCTCAATATTTTTGAACATCGCCCTTACCAGTTCTTCATGCAACTTTTCTGTAAGGCTAGACCGTACGCGCCAAAGCGCCCAAACAACCGCCGCTCGTATCCTCGTGTCACCATATTCAAGAGCCAGTAGATAAAACCAAGCCTCGTCTTCAACAACTGGCTGTCTACCGTGCTGAATATCCTCCAGTTTTTCTGCTACACCTTTTTCCTTAAGAAGGTCTTTACCCAATATCCTTTTCTGATCTCTAGTAAAGAGATCCTCTTTATCTCTCAGTTTCCTCCCGATTAACCCAGCCCACATATCCCTTCCTGACTGGGCAAGCAACTCCACGAAGTCGGGCTCTTGCTCATAAATCGCATGCATAAACAGATAATGTCGTCCAAATTCTAACGTCTTCACAATCACATTTGAAATTTCCCGTACTCGTTCCTCTTCCGATTTAAGCAATGGTCTTACTTCAACATCTGATTTTAACTGCACAAGTTCTCTCTTTGCCGATGCGCACACGTTATAATCCTCACTTTTTAGGTTCTTAAAGGCCTTTTCAATCCTTTCTTTTCGCTCCTTGGACAATACTACAACATCACTTGCCAACAAAACCAGCCTTGACATTGGGACAAGGGGCCCTTGGATCTGAAGAATTCCCTTGAAGACCTCAACTGTGGCAGAGCTATCGAAAGTGACTCTAAAATCTACAACTCCATCTGATTCAGCTGATTGGACATCCACATCAACAGCATCTGTTTGAATGGAGACCTTTTTCAGCCCTTTTGCGGATTCTAAATAAACCTTCACCGACCCCTTTTCAAGCCTAAATGTGTTCTCGCTTACTGGATAAACAATACTTCCTGCTACGGCCTTTACAGATCCACTGCCGTCAGCAAAAGTATACTCGAAAGGTCTATTGTCACGATCTATAAAGAAAAACAACGAGACTGCTATCAGAATCATCGCAGCAGCTGCAAACCAAGAGATCGGGATTGCCTTGTGTCTTTCGACATGACTGGGCATTTTTTCTAGTCCAGAGATTATCCTTCGTTTCACCCAGGTAACATCTGCTTTCTCTTTTAATCTTGAATCAAGGTCCCTTACTTCATCTTTTAAATCCCGGGCTCTTGCTGTGCATGAAGGACAGGAAGAGAGGTGAGCTTTGATTTGCGATTCGATATCTGCGTCGGCCTCGCCAAGCAAATAAAGAACATAGGCCTTTTCTACCTCATCACAACGATCAAACATAAAATCGGGATTACTCATTACTCCATCCTCTTTTTCTGTAAATCATTCAGTTTAATCTTTAATTCTTTATAGGCTTCAACTAGATAACGTTTTATAGTTCCGACCGGGCGCCCAATCTGTTTGGAAATCTCTTCGCAAGTTAGATTCTGCTCATACTTGAGCTGAATAATCTCACGATATGGTGAAGAGAGTAATGCTATACCCTGATCCAGCATTGAAAGCTGATCTGCTTTTTGATCCATTTCCCTCTGAATTATTGGCAACTCGTCCAGGGGAACGGGGGTGTGCGTAACGCGTTTTTTTTCATACCATTTCATCAGACAGTTACGCGTTATGGCATAGAGCCAGTTACCGAACCCTTCTGGACGAGTACATTTCCTTAACGATTCATAAGCACGCATAAAGGCCTCTTGGAGGATGTCATCAACTGCTGATGTATCATTTACTCTGTGTCTCAAGTATCCCCATAGGCACAGCGTATAACGCTCTACCAACTCCACAAAGGCCTCCTTTTTACCTCGTAAGCAGAGGCGAACAAGTGTAGCATCGCTTTTATCAGTTGACTGCCTCTCTGGCAATGGCAATTTCCTGCCTTTGTTTTTATCCTCTCGTACATCCATATATATATCCGTCAGATTTCCGTTTGGTTCGTCTAATTTACCAAATTTTTCATAGGTCTAAAGGGTTTGTCCACTATGAATTCGAAGGCTTGTTAAAGCACTTGGCCAGTCGTCTACGAGCACCGTATAATATCAATATTACTTAAAAAGTTGAGTATTTTTAATGAGGAGGTATAATTGGTTAAGGACTTTGACGGAGGGGGAAATGATAGGGAAAAAACTGAAGGATTCACACACAGAAGACCAATTAAAAGAAATATATTTAAAATGCCGTGATCCGAGGGAAAAGCTACGCTGGCAGGCGCTATGGCTGCTAAAACGAGGGATGAAGCTAGTAGCGGTATCGGAGGTAATAGGCAGGAGCAAGAATTCGATACGTATATGGAGAGACTGGTACAATGAGCTAGGATATTCTAGGGTAAAAGGCAAACCAATTCCCGGGAAGCCAAGCAAATTAACACAGAATCAGTATGAAAAATTAGACGATTGGCTAAGAGCCTATCTCAATAGGAAAAAATTGACGGCAGGTAAAAAACAAGGATAATAGGATAAGTTGACAGAGTCACAAGGAGGGGAACGGTATGGGATTA
>SBBU01000110.1 GCA_005239585.1 Planctomycetaceae bacterium | reverse complement strand
TGGACCTAGATTTAATCTAGCTCAGGTTATGTAAAATGCACGTCTCTACTTTACACCCCCACCCCACATCACTACCCCACACACTTTGTAACGGTAACGATTTGTTAAGAATAGTGTATTGTGTAAATAAAATTTTTATAATTGTCTTGTTTAGAAGATGGTTGATATTCAACAGGAACAAACCCCACAGAAATTAAATTTTCTGTTTATTTCCAGAGAGGCGATGCTCATTGATCTTGCCTGGGAAATATCCAAAGAGGGACATACTGTAAAGTATTATACCCATAGCAAGTCGGACAGGGATGTGGGGGATGGTTTTGTTGATAAGGTGGAATCGTGGGAAGAACATAAGGATTGGGCTAACGTGATTGTCTTTGATGACTGTGATTTTGGTTCGCTCCCGGACAAACTTCGAAAAGAAGGCAAGGCTGTTGTCGGAGGGACATCATATACTGATCGGCTCGAGATGGACCGCAGCTTCGGACAGCAGGAGATGAAGGAGGCTGGTTTAAATACATTGTCATCGTGGGATTTTGAGACATTTGATGATGCCATCCAGTTTGTCAAAAAGAGCCCGGATAGGTATGTGGTAAAACCAAACGGAAAAGCTCAGAATGAAAAAGTCTTGTCGTTTGTGGGTCAGGAAGAAGATGGTTTAGATATCATAACAATGCTGGAGCGTTACAAAAATGGGTGGGCCTCGAAGATAAAGAGTTTTCAGGTGCAGAAATTTGTGAGCGGTGTGGAAGTTGCAATAGGCGCTTTTTTCAATGGAAAGGACTTTGTCTTGCCCGTTTGTGTGAATTTTGAGCACAAGCGTATGTTTAACGATGACATTGGCCCCTCTACGGGAGAAATGGGGACGTCGATGTTTTTCAGCGGAGAGAATAATTTTTATAGAGAGACACTTGCAAAGATGAAGGCAAGGCTGGCCGCCTCAGGGTATGTAGGGTTTTTTGATATTAACTGCATTGTGAATGTACGCGGGATTTATCCATTAGAGTGCACTAGCAGATTTGGATATCCCACTATAAATGTTCAGATGGAAGGGATCCTGAGCAAGTGGGGCGAGTTTTTGTATGCAATAGCAAATCAGCAGGCGGTTAGCCTTCGAACAAAAAAGGGATTTCAGGTGGGAGTCGTTGTGGGTGTGCCGCCATTTCCTTTTGTCGATCCGGACGCATTTCGCAAGTTCTCAGAAGATGCTGTGATTCTCTTCAAAAAGCCTGTTACAGAAGGGGTTCATCCGTGCGATGTGAAGCTAGTTGATGGAGATTGGCGTCTGGCAGGTAATTCAGGCTACATTCTCGTGGTTACTGGGTCTGGTCCAACTATGGAAGATGCACGCCGTGAGGCATACAACAGGGTGAAAAACATTATGATCCCGAACATGTTTTACAGGACTGATATAGGTGAGCGCTGGCATCGTGATGGTGATTTGCTTCAGACCTGGAGTGTCCTCGTATAAATCTACTTTTCTGGTTCTACAGGTTTCCGCTTGCTTGATTTTTTCTGTCCTGGGTGTGACCATTTGTTTATGGGGGAAAATTCAGGCATCTGGTCTAGATTTGCAATATCAATGGCTATCTTGAATACAAGGCGCACAATCTTTTCCTCTGATTCGTAATCAACCTTCTCATGTTTGTCGCCAGGTTTGTGATAGTCTGAATGGAAATCGCCAAAAAGCCATGAGTAAAAGTAAAGAAATGGAATCTTGTTATCATAAAATGGAAGGTTGTCACCAGGGGGATGTGTTTTTGGTTCTTCTATGAAGACAGTGAGGCCGGCTTTTTTTGCATATTTTACCACAATGTTTTCAACAGAGGGTTTGCAAGAGTCTGATCCGGCAATGCATACTCTCTTTTCATCTTTATCGTTGCGGCCGATCATGTCCATATTTATGTAGAATTTTGTATCTTTTAGCGAAAATTTCGTTGTATTCTTCACATAGTGGTAAGAACCATACATCCACTGTTCTTCTGAACCAAATCCGAGGAACAGTATACTTCGTTTGGGCTTTTGCTTTAGTGTTGAAAATGCCTGGGCCAATTCCAGCACACCTACGGCCCCAGAACCGTTATCATCTGCGCCAAATCCTCCAACTGCGTCTATGTGTCCGCCTATGGCTATACATTCTTTCTTTAGTTTCTCATCTGAACCTTCTAAATAGCCAATTGCATTATGACCCGGGCTGCCGCCTTTAGACTTGAAGGTCTGAAGGTAACTGGCTTCTTCACCTGCAGGGAGCAAGCCATATTTTTTGAATTCTTCCCCCATGTATTCAGCGGTCATTTTCTCACCGTCGCTTCCTGACTTGCGGCCTTTGAAATCTGTGCACAGCTTCTTTAGGTGGTTTAAGAGATCATCTTTATTTATGGAATCGACTGCCTCCTTGTAATCTTCTTGAACCTTGGTCTCCTGCCATGTGTATGGCGATTGTAGGCTCAGAAGAAGAGGGCTTGTTGCTAGCAGCCAAACGAGTATTCTTTCTTTTTTCATGCTATTTATACGTTGTAGAGTCATGGACTGTTTGAAACCAAACAATACAGGTTGATATTCGTATACATTGTATGAAGCTGTACAGTATACTTGGCGCAATCTGCGTGGTTAATCTACTCTCTGTTACAGAAGACTTGCAGGAAAAAGAGTTGCTCAAGTGCGGGAGTGAAATAGAATGGGTAAAAGACATAAATCAGGCATATAAACTCGCCACTGAACGGAAGCGGTTGATACTTTGGTATGTTCCACGCATAAAGGGGAATCACATGAGGGATATGTATGTTGGACATCTGGACTATTACATGAAAACTGGTCCATTTACGAATCCTGAAATTGTTACATTGATAAAGAGAAAATTTGTCCCATTGAATATGAAATCGACTGAAACGCTGGGGATAAAAGCGCCTGAATTTATGGAACCGGGGCTTGTATTTGTTACACCTGATAAAAAAATCGTCCACAAGATATCAGCAATAAGGACATTTAATGATGAATTTTTTTACAACCAGTTTCTACTGGTTCTTGAAAAGAATCCAGAGTTTAATACCCCATCGGAGGAGGCAGAAAAAGCCAAGTCAAATATCAGTATGAACCCCCTAAATTATGCACGCGAGTTAGCTTGTGATGGGAATTTAACCGAGGCAGAGAAATTGCTTTCAGCGATTCCAAAAGGGAAATCAGATGAGGTACACGCCCAGTTCTTATATGAGCTGGGTAGGGTTTGCCGTCTGCTTCGCAAGGGAGGCGAGTCTCTCAACCACCTCAAAGAGGCCAGGGAAAAAAGTAGCGATAAAAAGGTTTTGGGTGATATCACCGTTGAGGAAGGTCTCGTATTATTAAAATCAGGGAAAATCGATGAAGCAAGAGCCAAGTATGAGAGGGTTCGAAAAGAGTATCCAGACTGTCCAAGGATAACCGAGGCTTTCTATTATCTTGGGGCAATTTACATGCTGGCCTCTGAAGAAAAGATGGCAAGAGAGGTCTGGGAACAGCTTGTTAAAGATGGTGAAAAAAAATCTAGCCCTTGGACGTGGAAGGCTGTGGCTGGGATTGTAAGGTGCAAAGATACAACAATAGGCGAATCGGCAATAACTCATGCATTTGAAGAGCTTTGCTGGCTGAACGATGTTCACTACAAGACTCTTCTTGAGGGTACTGTATGGAAGAGAGGTGAAGGAGAGATTTCAGATGTAATAAAAAAAGCAGTAGATGTCTTGCTGAAGAGTCAGAGATCAGATGGGGCATGGAACGACTCGAGACAAATCTTCGCTGGTACGGAGGCCCTTCCAAATGTTTATATGGCGATTACTGCAATTTGTGCCTCAGCGCTTTTAGAGCATCGCGACATTGATCCAAAGAGGATAGATCAAGCACTCGGCAAGGCCATATCTTATCTTTTTGATGAAAGCAAGATGGCCCGTGGTAAAAAAGAAGAGGTCTATTCGGATGGATATAGACTGCTCTTTTTAAGCAAGCTGCTCACAGCGACGACAGATAAAGATATCAAGGAAAAAGCAAAAGATTTTATGACAAAGCTAGTCAAGGAATTAGAGAAGCAGCAAAAAGGTGGTCATTTTCAACATGAATATGCCAATTCATTCTCGACTTCTACTGTCGTTCATTGCCTTCAGATGGCAAAGAACTCTGGTATCGATATCCCCCAGAAGCTATTTGACGGTGCAACCAAGGCACTTAATGGATGCAGGGCTAAAGATGGGACTTTTAGCTATTATGGGAGTGGCAAGGGTTTCAAAGTTCAAGGTTCTGCGGGTCGAATGCCCCTGTGCGAGATGGCGTTATACTTTGGTGGCTCTAGCAGCCTAGAGTCTATAGAATTGGCTCTGGAGGCATTTTTCAAACATCATGACCTTCTCCTACGGGTCCGCAAGAGTGATAATCATACTGATGCTTACATGAATGCCGGCTTTTTCTACTTTCACGATCTTTATGCTGCAACCGAGGCTGCAAAGTTGCTTAAAGCTGAACCGAAGAAGAAATTTATGAAGCAGTTTGTGGACGTACTTATTTCCCTTTCGGAAATAGACGGAGCCTTTGTTGACGCACATCAGCTCGGCCGAAGCTACGGCACCGCCATGGCGATCCTTGCGCTTAAAAACTGCACCTCAAAGTGAGGCCATATTCATTAAAGCACTCACTGCAAAGTGACAGCACTCAGTCTATTCTCCTAAAATTAAGCGTTTTTTCTATTCATCTTTAACCCCGATTCCGCAGCAAGATCTGCTTTCAGCAGACCTTGCCCCGTTTCACGGGGCGTCCCGTTAAACGGGACTTGTG
>SBBU01000299.1 GCA_005239585.1 Planctomycetaceae bacterium | reverse complement strand
GTAATGATTCAGCAAGAGACAAGCGAGGCGTCTGTTTATACGATAAGACGCCAAAAGAGAGTAATAAAGTTGTCATTTATAACAGATGGCGATTCGACAGATTTCTTAATGGGTCTTTCATCAATAATTGGAAAATATACAAGGGAATGCTATATGCGACTTTTCAATGGCTATTGGATAGAAAAGGCAGGTCTTTCTCGACCATGTGCAGGATATGGTAAGGATGTTCACCGTTTCATGAAGGAGATAAAACCTTTCATCTCTAAACTTTCCTTGGAGGAAGACGCAATTCTCAGAATTAAATGAATCCAGCCCTTTCACGTGTAATTTGATCTTGTCGAAGAACTGTCGCAAAAACCGCATCTCTTGTACAATTGCAATTGACGGGGTTTGGTATTCAGCGATAGCTAAAGGCCGCTATCAAAATGCGATTCGGCAATGCCGAATCGCATCCCAGCCCTTTGCGCAAGGGCTGGGAGAGCCTAAAGGCTCATTTTGATAGGTGGCCTAAATCTCAAGCGATAAAAAATCTTACAGCATAATATATCCAAAATGTAGAGAGCAGTGCCCCTAGTAAATTCAGAAAGATTCCGACTCTGACCATTTGCTTGATTCTTACGTATCCGGAGGCGAAAACAATTGCATTAGGCGGGGTCCCTGCAGGTAGCATAAAATCTAGGCTAGACGCAATGGCAACGCCAGAGAGTAGGTAAACATGTCTGGGCAATATGCTATGAACTAATTGTGACATTATTGCAGATGTTGCTGTATTTGATGTAAAAGCTGAAATAAAGATAGTACATAGCAGTATTATTGCTGTTGCAGTTAGAGGTTCCATTTCTTTCACAGGATGCAACCATAGTGAAAATTCTCTGATCAGTCCGCTTTTCTCAATACCCTCAGCTAGTGCGAAACTCCCACCAAGTAAAAGGAGTGCATGCCATGATATCAAACCTAAGCAGGAGCGATCAAAGCATCTAGTTAATGTCATCGACAAGGCTACTGCCATTGCGGCAATTGCATCCTGACCGCTTTTAATGCCTGTGAGTTCGATTATAGGCTTTCCCATTGTCCAGAGCAGAACAGCAGTAATAAAGTGAAAGAGTACTCTCTTTTCTTGAGGTGACATTCTGCCAAGACTCTGTAATTGATTTTTTATTGCCTCACGTCCGCTCAAAGCTATTCGTTCATTAAGCAGTCTGGAGAGAACGAGGTAAGCTGCAACAATCATGATTATGGAAAAAGGCAGCCCTATCGGGAGATATGTTAGAAAATCAATCTCGATATTATACCACTGTTTTACAAAGCCGGTAAACTGCGTATTTGGAGCAGTGCCAATTTTCGTCCCAATGCCGCCAATATTCGAGGCGTATGCAACAGAGAGCATTATTGCAAGCGAGAATCCGGGCAGCTTACGGCCCTCCTTGTGTTCTAACTCTTTTATGAGTGATATTGCTATTGGCGCCATCATTACTGCTGTGGCTGTGTTCGATATCCAGAGCGAGATAAACATTGTGGATAGAAGAAAACCAATTAGCAGACCTTTTTCTGAAGTTCCCAATGTGTAAAGGCATAAAAGTGCAAATCTTCGATGCAGTTGTGATTTCTGCATACCGGCAGCAATGAACATTCCACCCAGAAAAAGAAAGATATCGTTTTTGAAGAATGGAGTTATTGCTGTGGAAGTATTATCCAGAAACCCATTTGAACTTATACCGAAGATCGGAAATGTGACAATTGGTACAAGGCTTGTATAGTGGATCGGAATTGCCTCGGTAACCCACCAAAATGCCATTAGGCATAATGTTGCTAATGCAGTGCTTTCTACCCTTTTTAACCCTGTAGGAATTAGAAAAACAGCAATAAAAATAATTATGCCTACTGTTATCAGAATCAGCTTTTTCACTTGACTGCCATTATAGACAACATTCTAATAATGACAAATTGATGGACTTGTTCCAACAAATCGAAAGAATATACGTATAATTATTTGATACAAAATTTCTGGAGATGTCATGATGAAAAAAAATTTTTTCTGCATAGTTTTAATATCTGCTTCTTTCAATCTGGTTTCGTTCCAGGAAAATAATCCGAAAGTAAATGTTGAAGGACTCGATAGTAAAGTTGTCAAAGCTGTAGAACTTATAACGCCTGATTTGCTCAAGATGCACCTTGAATATATAGCCAGCGATGAGATGGAGGGTAGGAAGATAGGGTCAGAAGGTTCAAAAAAGGCTACAGAATATATCGCACTTCAATTTAAAGAGGCAGGGTTAAAGCCAATAGGGGATAAAGATGAAAATGGCAAACCGACATATTTCCAAAAGTTTGGTAAAGGCAGAAATTGTGCAGGGCTTTTAGAGGGCAGCGATGAAAAGCTAAAGGATGAGATAGTACTTATCGGGGCTCATCATGACCACTTGGGGGCAAAAAAAGTCGAGGGAAAAGATGGGATAAATAATGGGGCAGATGATGATGGCTCTGGAACAACTGCTGTCATTACAATCGCCCTGGCATTCAAAGAGTCAGGCCTCCGGCCGAAACGTTCAATCATATTCATGACGTTTGATGGCGAGGAATCAGGGTTGTTAGGGTCAAAGCATTACGTATCTAACCCACTGATGCCATGGGAAAAACATGCCGCTGAGATTCAGATGGATATGCTGGGACGCCTTTGCACAAGCAAGAAAGGCCCGTGGGAGACACCTTTTGAGGTTGTTGGTTTATATTATTGGGAGCAGAAAGAGAAGATTATGGAGTTGATCAAGTCGAATGGCGAAAGGAATGGTCTGAAGCCTCATTTTGAATTAAAAAAAGGTGCCCGTATGCGCAGTGATCATAAATCTTTTCTGGACAAAAAACTCCCTGCGATATACGTCCACGAGGATCCAGGCGACTCGCATCATGTCGATTACCACAAACCTTCAGATGAATCCCAAAAGATACTTTACGATCGCATGACAGCTATTGTACGTATTGTTCTCCTCACACTAAATGACTTTGCAAATCTGGAAGAACGTCCTAAATACTCCAGCAAATAAGCAATCTGGAATCCTATAGAAGCACGTGATAGAATCTGGACATGAACTTTGTCTTTTGTGTCCATAATCATCAACCGGTAGGAAATTTTGACAGTGTCTTCTTCAAGGCATACGAAGATGCGTACTTGCCCTTTTTGAAGGCAGTTGAAAATAGGGATTGGTTTAGGTTTTGCGCACATTACTCAGGACCATTACTTGAATGGTTGGAGCAAAATAAATTAGAGACGTTCATACTTCTCAATAAGCTGGTTGAAAAGGGCAGAGCAGAATTGATCTCAGGAGGATTTTATGAACCAATTTTCCCATTGATACCAGAAGAGGATATAAAGGGTCAGATAAAATTTATGAATGATTACCTGAATAGCCATTTTGGTCAGAGACCAGCGGGAGTTTGGACGCCTGAAAGAGTATGGGAAACATATCTCGTAAGACCTCTGAAGGAAGCGGGAGTTCGGTATACAATACTTGATGATTTTCATTTCAAGGCGGCAGGTCTCTCTGACAGCTCAGTTTCAGGTTACTACAGCACTGAACACTCTGGTGATTCAATCTTTCTCTTTCCAATCAAGGAAGCCCTTCGATATAGCATCCCGTTCAAAGACCCCAAGTGGACCATAGATTATTTGAAATCATACAAAACAAATGACTTGATTGTATACGCTGATGATGGCGAAAAATTTGGAATATGGCCAAAGACTAATGAACACGTGTGGTCCAATGGGTGGTTCAATCGATTTTTAGATGAAATGGAAAAGAATCTAGACACGATAAAAATGTTAACATTCTCAGAGGCTCTAGATAAAACTCCTAGTAAGGGGCCTATTTACCTTCCTTCCTGCTCCTACAGAGAGATGGGAGAATGGTCCCTTTTGAATGACACACAGGGAGAATATAAAACTCTCTTAAATAAACTGAAAGATATAGGAATTTTTGACAACATAAAACAATTCATGCCGGGGGGAAACTTCCGTAACTTCTTGGTAAAATACGCAGAGTCCAAACAAATGTATGAGAGAATGTTAGGCGTATCGAGAACTGTATCTTCTCTTCCAAGGAATTCACAGACATATAGAGAAGCTGTTAAGGAGTTATACAAGAGTCAGTGTAATTGCGCCTATTGGCATGGGGTATTTGGAGGCATATACCTTCCTTATCTACGGGAAGCTATCTATAAGCACCTGATCCGTGCAGAGAAAATAATGGAGAAGAAGAAAGGATGTTTTGGGTATGAAAGCGAACAGCATATAAAGTTGTATAATAATTACCTTACTGTTTTAATTAATCCCTCGAGAGGCGGTCATATTGTAGAGCTAGATGTGAAGCAAAAAGACCTGAATATTTGCTCCGCTTTTACTCGCCGGAGGGAACACTACCATGATCTGGTTTCTTTAAAATCCTCTATAGATAATCATGTTAAAACAATTCATGAGATCCAGTCCAGCAAGACGAGTGGTATCGAAGAGTACCTGGTATACGATTCTTATCAAAGAGAGAGTTTAGTTGATCACCTTCCTGACGCAGAATTTATAGAGGGTTCATATGCATGTTCGATAGATAAGGAGGTTGATTCAATAACGGCGAAAATGACAAGATCCGGATCAAATATGCATCTCGAGAAGAAGATTACATTGTATAAGGATTCTTCAGAATTAGAGATTGCTTATAAGATAAAAAATGAAGGTAGCAGAATAATATCATCCAATTTTGGGATCGAGTTTAATTTCTCTGGCTTTTGTCCTAGTCAGTCTGTTTCTTTCATCCACTACGGTGATTACAAATCAGTACATCCCATTTCTGCGTCAGTTTTCTTGCAGCCTAAAAAGGCGCTTTGTCTTTATGATAGTATGCGTAGGCTAAATATTAAATTCAAAGATGTGTCTGGGGCGAAATATAAAGTAGAACCTATATATACTGTTAGCCAATCTGAGTCTGGATTCGAATCTGTTCTTCAGTCAATTTCTGTTATGCCGACGTGGGAAATCAAGCTAGAACCTAAAAAATGGTGTGAGTTTACACTTATTTTATCAGTTGAAGTTGATGTTCATTGATTACGGGCCAGAACTTCCACAAAGCTACAATGAAGAGTTCTTATATTTGATGCCGGTGAAACCAGATTCTCTTTTTGCTTACTGGGAAGTAAAGAGCGATGACAAACTCTTGTTGCAAGTCTGCAATAATAATAATGGAAAGAAGCAATTGATACAGGTGCATCCAAAGATAGGCAGTTGGTATGTAAATGGAGTTGAGCCGGGATGCGAATATTCAGCGGAAATTGGGACTGAACGGGATGGTAAATTCATTCCGATTTGCTCTAGTATTAAAGTGACAACTCCACTCAAAACGATTATTCCATCTATTACTTATAGATGGAGTCATTAAGTGACAGAAGATTTAAAACAATTTTGATTTTTGATATTTAATCTTTAATATTTTCAGATGCCTATAGTTATTGTATTGCACGCACATCTGCCATTTGTCAAACACCCTGAGCATGAAGATTTTCTTGAAGAGGACTGGTTTTATCAGGCCTCGACAGAATGTTACATCCCCCTTATTAATATGTGTTATCGTCTTGTGGGAGAAGGTGTTCCAATAAGATTAACTTTTAGTTTATCACCGACACTTATTGAGATGTTCAAATCCGATTTACTTCAGAAACGGTATAAAAATTGGCTCGATAAAAGGATTGAGCTGAGTGAAAAAGAGGTATCTTTGCAAAAGGGGAAGAGGTTTCACAAAGTTGCGTTGATGTACAACAAACTTTTCACAGAGTGCAAGAAGTTAGTGAGTGAGAGGGGAGGTGTTTTAAATAGGGTCAAGGGGTTGATTGATACAGGAGTGAATTTTATTACAACTGCTGCTACGCATGGTTTTTTGCCGCTTTTATTGAACGATGAGGCAATCAAAGCACAGATCAAGGTTAGTTTGAATTGCTTCAGTGGGAGTCTGGGTAAATCGGCCGATGGGTTCTGGTTGCCGGAGTGTGCTTATAAAAAAGGCATCGAAAAATTTCTTAATAACCATGGTATAAGATATACCTTTCTTGAGGCTCATGGAGTTTCACTTGCTGGGGGAAGTGTTTATAGGCCAATAAAATCACCTGAAGGGGTTTGTTTTTTTGGGAGAGATCCTCAAACTTCAAAGCAAGTTTGGAGTGCGACGGAAGGGTACCCAGGAAATCCGCTATATAGGGAGTTCTATAGAGATGTAGCCTACGACAGAGATGAAGAATATATAAATCCATATTTACACTCTGATAGAGTTCGTCGTGGTGTAGGTTTGAAATATCATAGGATAACCGGAGATGTAGCGCTTAACGACAAGGAACCATATGATCCTTTGGAGGCGAGAAAGCAGGCAGGATTTGATGCCAGTCATTTCGTTATGCAAAGGGCGTATCAGATCTCAAGTTTGAAAGAAAAACTTGGATTTGAACCAGTTATAGTGGCCTGTTATGATGCTGAACTTTTTGGGCATTGGTGGTTTGAAGG
>SBBU01000075.1 GCA_005239585.1 Planctomycetaceae bacterium | reverse complement strand
TCATAAAAGTGAGGGAACAATTCCAAGATATGGAAGTTCAGTCTGAATTTAGACTCTCAGCACGCGATTCAGAATAAGAGATTGCAGCATCAAATGAGCGAATTAAAACTCGACGGCAAAGGTAAAACTTTTGGGATTGTAGTATCCCGATTCAATGAATACATTACAAGAATTCTGTACGAAGGATGTGTCAACACTCTTGTTAAACTAGGTGTCAACAAGAAAAACATATCGACTATTTGGGTGCCAGGTCTCTTTGAAATACCATCGGCGGTACGCCGAATTCTTCGTAAAAAAGTAGATGCTATCATAACACTGGGTTGCGCAATAAAAGGTGAAACACGGCACTTTGAACACCTTTCTCGTGAGGTAATAGCATCATTATGCGAGATCAATAGGACTCAGGATATTCCAGTCGTAACAGGAATCATTTTGGCAGAAAACCTAACACAAGCTATAGAACGCTCCGGCTCAAAACTAGGCAATAAGGGGAAGGAAGCAGCTTTGGCTGCAGTTGAGATGTCAAACCTTGACGGTTTGTAATAGCCTAGAGTAATTATTACTTTGCAAATTTCTGCCTAAATGATAGAATAGGGCCTATTACCCAGTATGAATAAGATCACGCAGATAAAAAAAAGAACTCGCTCACGGGAAAATGCACTTCAAGTCTTATATCAGATTGATATGCACGGAGATAATATTAAACAATCCGAGCTTGAAGAGATCATATCCACTACTTCCAATACCCAAAATAGCTCGATTAATCAGTTTGCAACAGAACTTGTGAGAGGGTACCTAAGCAATCGAGAAATTATAGATAAAAGGATAGAGGAGATGTCTCACAATTGGAAGATCAAAAGAATGGCAGCTGTCGATCGAAATATACTAAGACTCGCCTCTTATGAACTAATGTTTAGAAAAGACATACCTGCCGGGGTCACTATAAATGAAGCTATTGACATCGCTAAAAAATTCTCAACGGTCAAATCAGGTTCTTTTATAAATGGTGTGCTTGATGCAATAAGGCAAAAGTATGCCATCGAAAAAGAGCTTCAAAAGCAACCTGCTCCTACAGAGTAATTCCAGCTCTTTCCACAGCGTTCAATACTCTATGGAAAGAACTGGGTGAAGAAGTATGAACCTTATGGCAGAAACTGGGCATTCAAAAAGAGCTGGATAAACTTGAAACCCTAACATGTTCGGCGCGATTTTTGACAAACTAAAAAAAAGCCTTCAAAAGACCCGTGAAGCATTCTCCAACAAAATAAAATCAATTCTTAGTGTACTCAGACGTGCTGATGAAAGCACACTCGAGCAGTTACGCGAAACTCTCCTTGAGGCAGACGTTGGTGTTCAGGCCTCCGAAAAAATTGTCACAGAACTCCGCCGCGCCTATAAAGAAGGACGTATAAAAACCCAGGAACAAACAGTATCATTCCTTAGGAATTATCTAAGAGACCTGTTAAAAACCACGGATGAACCAACGCACGCAAAACCCAAAGTAATTCTAGCAGTCGGTGTTAATGGCACAGGCAAAACTACTTCGATAGCAAAGCTTGCCTATATGTTCAAGCAGAGCGGCAATAAAGTAATTATTTGCGCAGGAGATACATTTAGAGCCGGGGCAATAGAGCAGATATCCATCTGGACTGAAAGGACAGGCGCCGAAATTGTAAAGACTCAGCAAGGAGCTGACCCGGCAGCCGTCGTATTCGACGCCCTAGACTCGGCATTAAAAAAATCTGCTGATGTACTTATCATCGATACAGCAGGTAGACTTCAGACTAGGGAAAATCTTATGCGGGAGCTCGAGAAAATAAACCGTGTCATTTCAAAAAAGATCCCTGGTGGACCTCATGAAGTTCTCCTAGTGCTGGATGCCACAACTGGTCAAAATGCAGTCAGTCAGGCAAAACACTTTAAAGAAGCAGTAAATGTCACAGGTATTTTCCTTGCAAAACTGGATGGAACTGCCAAAGGCGGCATTGTGATAGCCATCAAAGATGAACTTGGAATCCCAGTAAAGTTTGTGGGCACAGGTGAGGAAATGGACGACATTTCTCCCTTTGATGCAAATACCTTTGTCGACTCTTTACTTGCTATTGAATAAGCAATGCCAACAAGGCTCTGGTCTCAATTTTCAGCAGCTTGTAATGCCCATGCGAAACGCCGCTACCATGTCACATGGGTATTTTTAAAACATGGCTTACTCCGATAAAATATATTTGATGGTATTCAAGCAAACGTCATGCCAGCTGTGATTAATTTATGCAGTTAAATATGCTTATATGTGTGGTTTAAAATACGAATATATGCTACTTTCGATCGCGTCCAAAAAATGTTACTTTTTGTAACCCTGTGTTATCTATGGCAATAAAAGAAACTCTTCTCAAGTATTACAAAGAGCTTCTTAAGCGCTTTGGTCCCCAACACTGGTGGCCTGCAGAAACACGCTTTGAAGTGATGGTCGGTGCAATCTTGACGCAAAACGCAGCATGGACAAATGTCGAAAAGGCCATAATGAATCTAAAATCAAATGAGCTAATGGACCCCCATAAGCTTTATGACCTCAATGTTGACACGCTAGCCCTTGTCATCCGAAGCACAGGTTACTTTAACATAAAGGCTAGCAGGCTGAAAAATTTCATCAAGTGGTTCGTTGAGAAATATCAAGGCAACATCAAAAAACTCATGAAGCAGGATGCAGCGAAGCTCAGAGACGAATTACTATCAATCAAAGGAATAGGAAAAGAAACAGCCGACTCGATCCTATTATACGCACTTGACAAGCCCACATTCGTTGTTGACCTCTACACCTATCGAGTCCTCAGCAGACATGCCTTGATATCAGAGGATGCTGATTATGATGAGATCAAGTCCCTATTTGAAGAAAACCTGCGAAAAGACCCTCGACTCTACAACGAATACCACGCCCTCCTGGTAGCCGTCGGAAAAAACTATTGTAAGACCAATCCACTCTGTGCCAAGTGCCCCCTCCAAAAGTATCTTCCACATCCGCTTTAAGATTTTCTTTTATTTGCTACTTGTTGGCTACATTTGCAACCTCTGCGTTTGAACAGGAGTTCTTAACGTGTATAATTGTCAAAGATGATAGCCTCACAGTCAAAAATAATCGAAGAAATCACTAGGCTTCGCAAGGAAAGAAATGCCATAATTCTGGCACACAACTATCAACGTGGGGAGGTACAGGACATTGCTGATCTTGTAGGAGATTCGCTGCTTCTCGCGCAACAAGCTGCAAAAACCTCAGCTGATGTAATTGTCTTTTGCGGTGTCCACTTTATGGCCGAGACGGCAGCAATACTCTCGCCAGAGAAGCTTGTTCTGATACCAGACAAAAATGCCGGCTGCTCATTGGCCTCGATGATAAGCGCTGACTCGTTGCGCCGCTGGAAGGCTGAGCATCCTGGGGCAATTGTCGTCAGTTACGTCAACTGCACAGCCGATGTCAAGGCAGAGAGCGACTATTGCTGCACATCTACTAACGCAGTCAAAGTGATTCAGGCCATTCCTCCTGACAAAGAAATACTTTTCTTGCCTGATCAGTACTTGGGAAACTATCTCAAGATGATCACAGGCCGCAACATACATATCTGGCCCGGATACTGTCACGCACATGAAAAGATTGACTATAAAGACGTAATGAAAATGAAAGAAGAGCATCCAAATGCAGAATTTGTAATGCACCCTGAATGTGGCTGTCTGACATCCTGCATGCCTCACGCTGATAAAGTCGTATCCACAGAGGGAATCATCAGGTACTGCAAAGAATCTCCTAAGAACGAATTCATCATAGGGACCGAGGTCGGCATATTGCACAGGCTCAGAAAGGAGAATCCAAACAAAACCTTCTACCCTGCTACAGAAGAATCCTTTTGCGAATTTATGAAGCTCAATACACTCGAAAAGGTACTCTGGTCCTTGGAAGACCTTGAGTATAAAGTCACCGTTCCCCCTGAGATTGCCCAGAAGGCCCGTCTATCAATCGAGCGCATGCTCTCGACTGTTTGATTCAAATCATTTTATCTTTCCACAAGGTATCCATGCTGGGTTATCGCCATCTGAAAAGAATGTGTTGCTCTTTGTTTCAATGTCGTAGATGTGTATAGTCTTCTTTTCCTCCCATGTCTCAGAAAAGGCAAGCTTTTTCCCGTCGGCTGAAAATGAGAGAGAACGAATCCAAATATTCACTAGTTTGTTTC
>SBBU01000074.1 GCA_005239585.1 Planctomycetaceae bacterium | reverse complement strand
CTCCAGATAATCGCTATTTTGGCATTTCTGGAGGAATTGTCTCGAGAATCACCTGATTTTTCAACTCCAACTTTTTCCCACACTTCTTTGAACAATCACGGTAATTATCAAGAGTTGACCCGATGGCTTGAGGAGGTAGAATAACATTCGTGAAGTTTAGAGCTTTCTTGCCTTGTTGTATCTTTATATTGTATTCTGGTGAGCACTCTCGTGATAAACAAGTCATACCAGATAAGCAAGATGAGCTGCCACCTAGTCCTTTTAAGCACGGAACTAAAGCCCATGATTCGTGGAAGGATCTATTTGTTGGCAAGGTAGATGTACTGTCCAATGCCAAAAAAAAGTATCCGTACCTCTTCTCTAGCGAAGAGGATTTAAAAGCGATTTCATCACGGTTAGAAGCAGAGCCTGAATGGGCAAAGAAATATCTGTCTATAGATTTAGATAAACCGATTCCACACGCGCAAGGAGTTTCTGGATATGAAGCACTCAAGGTGGCGCATCTGGCATTAGCATGGCGTTTAACAGGAAAGAGCAAGTATTTAGATAAATTTCGGGCCTGGATACCAGTTCTTGATCAAGTGCAACCCGGTACAATATCAAAAATGACCAAGTGGGATGATCTTGACGTAGGACATTTTTTATTAGGAATTGCCATAGCGTATGATTTGTCTATAGGTCATCTTTCTGACAAGAAAAAGAATTTACTTGAACAAATTTTGATCAAACATGCCTCTAAAGCATTTAGTGATTTGGCATCTGATCCACGTGGAGGATGCTATTCTTATGATCAAAATCATTGGTATATACCTGTGGCCGGATTGGGTGTAGCAGCTTTAGCGCTGCGTAACGAAGCTCAAGCCGCAAAATGGAGAATCTTTTCAAGAAATTTCATGAACCGAGCACTAGAGATCTTGTCACAGGATGGATTATATTTCGAAGGCGCCGGTTATTGGGGTTTTGCCTTCAGGTGGCATATCATTTATGCAGAAACTCTTAAGCGCATGACAGGTGAGGACTGGTTTGATCGCCCTCAGCTCAAAAACAGCGCAATTTATATCGCACATTCATGGCTGCCTGGATTCGATCAATGTTTTGACTGGGCAGATACCGGAGGTTGGGATACCAAGTGGCATAAAGAATCTGCGGCTCACCCGCTTCCATATCCGCTGCTTGGGCTCTTGAGATATAACGACAGTCCCTTTACTCAATGGATCGCCTCAAGGTTGCTTGAAAAGGAAAAAAAACATTTTGGAAGTTTGGGGGTTCCGGTCTTCAATTTACTCTGGGATATACCTCAGGTTCGCAAGCTCTCAGCATCTCCGATTCATAAAGATGCACCGTGGTTGTACGATACCTTTACCAAAATTACAGAGGCAAAGCCATGGCACTATTTTAATGACCATGAAGTACTTTACTGGCGATCTTCGTGGGTTGATCCAAAAGCGACTGCAATATCATTCAAGTGTGGTCCTGCTGAAGGCCATTCAGCACTCGAAAAACTCGGAAAATATCCAGAATGGAAGATGGATATCTCTCATGTGCACCCGGATTCAGGTTCTTTCATCTTGTATTCTAGAGGTTCATTTCTGGCAAATGATACCGGATATCTCGCAGACCCCGAACGAGAAAAGGCAGGGAAATCCAGATTTTGTGCAAAAAAATCAAAGGATCATAACACAATTCTTGTGGATGGAAACGGCCAATTCAGTGAACGCTCAAGAGCAGATAACATGACACACTATGCCGATAAGCACAATCCTCTTAGATTAGAACATATTTGGACCAGTTCAAGCATAGTAGCTGCAACAGCAGACGTAAGCTGTGCGTATGCAGATTCGCTAAAGGTGACTCGTATGAAGAGACATTTGATCCTCTTGGATGGTCGTTATTTTGTATTAGTTGATGAAATGGAAGCGAGTACACCACGAGTTTGGACATGGCTTTGGCATGTAGATTGCCCACCGAAACTTGTTACAGGAGGATGGTCATTAGAAAATGGTGATGCTAAAATCCATGTTCGTTCCTTCATGAAAATATCAGTAGACAGCAAGTGGGTTTCGCCTCTTTCAAAAATCGCCAAGACATTTATAGGAGACGATCAAATTACTCAAAGAGGTTTTCATGTAGAGGAAGAGACAGAGTCGACAAAATGGGCACGATTCGTACACCTTGCAGAAATCTCAGATAAATCAGACAGTCAACCGTTTGCTGGAGAAAACGCCCAAGTGGTGGAGGGAGGAATCACATTTTCAAATAATATTATCCTCTGGGGAAATTCTGGGCATCTTAATGGTGATTGGGCTTGGTTGCTGAGAGAAAAAGATGGCAGCATAAAGAAAGTCGGTCTGGCTGGGAAAGAGCTAAAGTATAAAGATGTGCGAATTCTCTGTGAGCCACCTGGAAAGTTGGAGTTAGTAAGGGTTCCTGATGGTTGGGATGTAGTATATGACTTGGCTCAGAAGACTCGTATAACTATTGAGGGCACATTAAATGGCGTGTGGCAAATCAACCCGGGGAACCAAAGAATAGCTGCTTCTGAGCTTCATAAGTATCAAGTCAAATAGATTGAGGCCTTGAAGATTGTTCACCCGCCTCTGCAGGAAGCCACGCCTGTGGAGGCGTGGAGGAATGCGAATCGTTTCCTGCTTCGGCGGATGTCGCCTCGGCGGGGCAAATCTCGCTCGCAAAGCGAGCGGGCAGGCACGGTTGTCAAGCCGTGGGGCTCCACTTTGAATTCACAGCCCATTTTTGTACACTATCGTCCATGCCAGTGAAGATTGCATACAAGGGAAATGTGAAGGAATTCCCTGACAAGGTGACGGGAGAAGAAATAATAAAGTCATTGGCGCCTCAGCTCCTTGCAACTGCAATAGCATGCAAGGTAAACAACGAGGTCTGGGACAGGGCAAGACCCCTTCCAAATGGTCAGGTGGAATTTGACGTTGTCACTATCGATAGCCCCGAGGGCGTCGATACCATGAGGCATTCATCTGCCCATATAATGGCAGGGGCATTAAAGCGCCTCTTCCCGGGCACCAAACTTGCGATCGGACCAACAATTCAGGATGGTTTTTATTATGACGTTGAATGCCCAAATTCAATATCAGATAGCGAACTTGAAAAGATTGAAGGAGAGATGGCAAAGATCATAAAGGAAGACTATAAATTTGAAAGATTCTACATGCCGCGCTCCGAGGCAATAAAATTCATGAAAGAAAGGGGTGAATCCTACAAGGTTGAAATCCTTGAAGAGTTGCAGGACCCAGAGGTAAGTTTTTACAGAGATGGCGACTTTACTGACCTCTGCACCGGTCCACACATCCCATCAACAAGCTGGGTCAAATCATTCAAGCTGATGAAATCGACCGGCGCATACTGGAGAGGCGACGAAAAGAACAAGATGCTGCTTAGGATCTATGGGACTGCATTTGACACGAAAGAAAGGCTGGACGAACATCTAAAAAGGATAGAAGAGGCAAAAAAACGAGATCACCGGAGATTAGGAAAAGAGCTCTCAATTTTCTCGGTACACGAGGAGATTGGTGGAGGGCTTGTACTCTATCATCCCAAAGGGGCAATTATAAAACATTTAATCGAGCGATATTGGTATGATGTTCACCTCAAAAATGGATATAAACTTGTTTCCACACCGCACATTGCAAGTGAAAAGCTTTATGAGATAAGCGGACACTTGGAAAATTATCAGGACCTAATGTATTCAAGGATAGATATCGACGGAAACCCCTATCGCTTAAAACCGATGAATTGCCCCGGGCATATCATGATATATAATTCGATCTTACACTCTTACAGAGACCTGCCCCTTCGACTAGCTGAAATGGGCGCTGTTTACAGATTCGAAAAGCAAGGGGTGCTTCACGGGCTTTTAAGGGTGCGGGGATTTACCATTGATGATGCCCATATATTTGTTGCAAAAGATCAGCTTGAAGAGGAGCTTATTAGAGTTTTCGATCTGGCGATAGAGTTTCTCAAGGTCTTTGGCTTTGAAGATACTGTGATCGTCCTCTCGACAAGGCCTGAAAAAGCCATAGGAAGCAATGAAGACTGGGATTATGCCACAAATAGACTGAGGCATGTCCTTGACAAAAAAGGATGCAAATATCAGATTGAAGAGGGCGGCGGCGCATTCTATGGGCCAAAGATAAGTATTTATATCCGCGATTGCCTAGGACGAGAATGGCAGTGCTCTACTATTCAGATGGATTTCAATCTACCTGTCAGATTTAAAGTAGAATATATGTCAAAGGAAGGCCGCAAGGAGACCCCATATATCATTCACAGGGCACTTTATGGCTCGCTTGAAAGATTCATTGGAATTCTCATTGAGCACTATGCAGGTGAGCTTCCCCTGTGGCTCGCTCCAGTACAGGTCTCTGTGCTCTCTGTAACTGAGAAAGATGCAGATTATGCAGGCGAGATTTACAACAAACTAGTCGGGTTGCGGATACGCGCAGACCTTGACACTCATAACGAAAGGGTATCAAATAAGATAAGGATGAAGATAGCTGAAAAGGTGCCCTTTATTGTTATAGTAGGTCAGAAAGAGAAAGAGCAAGGAACCATAGCAGTAAGGGACAAAAAACAGGACCTTGGACAATTCACTCTAGACAAATTTACCAAGTTGTTGGGTGAATCCTCCCCTTTGGCCTGATAAAAACAGGTGATAAAATATATGACTGATGAGCTTATGAGAGTATGTTGATGCTAAACCTAGTGCCGTATTTTGTAAGTTCATTGGGAAAATTACCCGATAATTTTCCCAATGAACGCTCCGTAGTGTCTTCTACGGAGCATTCCTGGGAAAATGTGTCATTGTGTGAAGCAGCACGAATAGCCCCAACTGGCAATATAATCTCATTATGCCGAGGGATTTTCCCCAGGAATTTACAAAATACGGCACAAGTCCAAAAAACAGGATGAGCCCCGCACTTTGGCCTTGTGAAAACAGTAATACAGGATATATTATTGAAAAACAAATTTCGATAGGAGTGGCTGGTTTTGAACTAGTCCAAAGTGCGGGGTGAGAGATCGAACAAGGGATCGTTACAGGATCAACGATAGGATTTGGGCCCGCCAGGTAAGGCTAATTGACCAAAACGGCAAGCAGGTTGGCATAGTCCCAATAGAGAAGGCAAGACAAACAGCAAGGGAGCAGGGACTAGATCTTGTTGAGATTAACGCAACTACAAACCCTCCCATCTGTAAGATACTCGATTTTGGAAAATTCAAATATGAACTCAAGAAGCAGGCCAAAGAATCAAGGAAGCACCAGCATCAGGTAAAAGAAAAGATCATGACAATGAGACCCAACATCGATAAGCACGATGTTGGGATAAAGACAAGTCACATCAGAGAATTTCTACAGCATGGAGACAAGGTAACAATCGAGATCAGATTTCGAGGCCGCGAGATGGAACATCAGGAAAGAGGAAGGGAACTTGTAAGTTATATGCTAAATGACCTCAATGATGTAGCCAAGGTAGAACGCGAAATAAAAATAGAAGGTAGGACACTTTCATTGATAATTGTACCCAAAAGGGAAGGAGGCAAAAGTGCTAAAGTCAAACAAGTCAGTCCAAAAGAGGTTCCGCCTAACCCGCCAGGGCAAGGTGCTCTTCCACAGGGGGGGCAAGGGACACCTCCTGCAGGGCAGGACCCGCAAGCGGAAAAGACAACTCAGAAAACTTGACGTCTTGAAAAGCAAACCCCTTGCCGACAGATTGAAACACCTGCTGTAGAAAAACATCAGCATGAGTCTGTAGAACATTTCCTGTCGTAATCAAAAAAGATAAACTAATACTAGAAAGTACGGAGGGAGGGAATATGGG
>SBBU01000010.1 GCA_005239585.1 Planctomycetaceae bacterium | reverse complement strand
TTGGATGCGAAAACTTTTACTTTCAGAGGGGCATTTTTCAGGTAGTTCGACAGCTTTTCTGGAAGTTTTATCTCCTTTATCTTTTTTAAGAGCTGTGTAAAATCTTGAACTGTGAAGGTAGGGCTAGTAGTGTAATCTTTTACCTCTTTCGGAATTTTTGCAAGATAATCTTTAACGGCTGGCAGGATGGCAACTTGTTCTCCTTTAATGAATTTCAATACATCCTCTGGTTTTACATCCCAGAATTCCTTAGGGGCCTCTTTAAAAAAGTGATAACCAAGCTGCTGCCTTAAGACTATGTAGACATCCTCAGATTTTCTTTCCAGCAACTCTTTAGGCGCCTTTTGGATAAATGAAAGCAGCTCAAAATGTTTAATAGAATCTGAGAAAGTGTTCAGCGGCGTCTGAAGAGCCCTTACCACTTGAGGAGGCGCTCTCTTAATATATTCAATTACATCTGATGGCTCACCTCTCAAGCCATCCAGTTTAGATATAGGATGTCCTTGCATGAACTTTTGAAGGTCTCTGCGGCCATCCGGTTCCTGTAGAAGAGCTACGAGTCCACGAGGCCCACTGGCAACCCATTTTAACGTCTGTGGATGTACAGTGTACAAATAGGGTTTTATCTCATTTGGAGCGTCGTTTAGGTACTTGATCACCAATTCAGACGGGCTCTTAAAATAGTCTTGCGCACTATAATGGTATGGATCTTCCGAACCAGAATCCCGATCGTAGAAATACTTGACCAAGCTCCACGACTGCTCATCTGTAAATCCGAATGTCGGCATACGAATATTGATCTCATCTGGAATTCTTGAGAGATTGGGTCTTATCTCGGTTGGGTTTTTTAAGAAATCAAATAGCCACTGAGGATCAGTCTTTATCCCTTGAGTTCTTAGCAATGGTGGATATTTAGTTGATATACTATCAATTGCCCTTTCGACCGCCTTGCGGATCTCTTCTTCCTGCTCCTCATCAGTGAGATTTTTTACCTTTTCTTTTGTTATCTTCCTGGTCAGTTCTATCTTATAGTCTGTAATGTGCTGTATAATCTCGCCACCATCAATTGGTCTATGCCTCTTGATCATAGATAATGGCAGAGCAGTTCTATCCTGTAATGGATGAACATTGAGAGTAGACCCATTGCTCAACCAATCGATAGCAATCTCTTTATCAGACAGGTTATTTTCGATAAATATGTCCTTACCTAGGATCTTCAAAAAGTTTCTTTTTTGATCATTTTTAGAAATCTCACTCTCTCTTTTTGAGAGCGCCTCTAGAAAAACCTTATGCCGAGTTTCATACGTTGTATCACCTCTCGTCTCAAAAGTCTTATATTCAACCTCGAACTCTTCCATTGACAATCTGTGACAACTCCTACAGTTAAACTCGCGTACAAGCCGCAGTCCTCTGTTTTTGATCTTTGAACTCTCATCCACCGGCTTGGCTACATTCTTTACCAATCCTCGTATTTCAGAGTTTGTAAATGAAAGCACGAACGTAGCTACAAGCTCCGCTTCCTTCTCAGTAAAATTGAAATTCGGCATCTTCAAGAGCTCGCTTGGATCCTTTGAATCCAGCAGTCCTCCATCGTATACCCGTGGATCGGCAAGTTTGTTGATAACCCAATCATCTCTTGTGTGGTGCACTTTTTTTACTATTTTCTCTCCAGTTATCGGATGCTTAAACGATATGCCATGATAATTTAATCCGTCATACTTTGTAAGACCAAAATCAAGTCTATCTACAAATTTACTGCCTATTGGTTGTGCACCAGTCAGCTCCACACCTATTCCATCAATTTCATCAAAGCCTTTTATATCGTGACATGAATAGCACCCAAAATTCTGTACCATCCTTTGACCCAGCCACCGCATCTGACTACCTCGATCTCGTTTCATCTTCACGAGTTCATCCTTGGCTTCTGACTCTCTCATATTCAATCTCAACTGTTCGAATACCAAATGGTCAAGCAGATCAGAAGCTTCTTTCTTTGCAAGATCAGGCATAGCTTTGGGATCATACTTGAGACGGCCCTTGTCTGCACGGTCTTTGTTATCAATTTTTAACGATGTCAAGAATTCGGCAATGTCAATAGCATCCTGTTCTGCTAGTCTGAAACTCGGCATTCTACTCTGAGGAAAGTAGTGCTTTGGATCAAGCACCCAGTTGAACAACCACTTGCGTCCAATCGGCGTATTAAGCTTGTCGCCAAGCCCAGCCAAATTGGGTGCGAATTGGCTCGCATACAACATGCCTTCTTTGTCATCAAACTTTTTATCTTCGTTAATAGAATGGCATGCCATGCAGCCAACCTGATTAACGAGCTGCTCTCCTCTATCCCGGTTAGGTTTCAATTGTTCAGGTATATTTTTAAATGAATGTGGAGGGCTCCTTTGACTCTCATGAAAAATGAATCTTAACATGGACATGACCACAAGATCTTCGACCTCCTGCGGTTTGTACTCCTTATCTGCAGTTTTTATAGAACGAGCATTTGACTGCCCGAAGAAATGCGGCATCGTTGCCGAATACCTAAAGCTCCTGGGTGACAATATCCAGTTGAAAGCCCAATCCTCAGAAACCTTTTCATGTATAGATACAAGTGGAGGCCCGGGGCGGCGCATTCGCTTTGGCGTGTCAAGCGTACCATCAGGATTTCTAGTCAAATGCTTGTCGAGTACAGGATAGGAATCAGTTTTATGGCATGCATAACATCCGGCACGCTCATATATGAGCATTCCCTTGTTGTAAGGTTCAGCATCTTTAATCTCTACTTCCTGACTATGACACTGTCGGCATGAAGAATATAAAAACGGCTTTGTTATCATCGGATGGTCCCATAGCTCGCGATGGAACCAATTATTTTGCTTTTTCCACCTCTCCTCCTGATCATGATTTCTGGGGAAATGAACCGCATTACCAAAGTCAGTCTCTCTGCCGTCCCCGCCATGACAAACTGTGCAACCCATTTTCTCCAATTTATGAGGTGAAGTAGAACCAACAAACAGATCAAGTCTTGGATGGGCCATGAAGAGCTTTGTATACTTTTCTACCTCATCTTTTGACTTGAACTTGTCCTTGAAGGCTTTTTGGAGTGACGCATCTTTGAATTTGTATTCACCTTTCTTGTATAGAGCTTCGTCAAGTTCATAGGCAGGATTATCTATACCCATATGGCATGTCTGGCATCTATCGACTCGGCCTACTTTTACAAAATTTAAATCCTCCTGGATATTATCGAGTATCTGCTGTTTCACAGTTAAAGTAGGCCCAAAAAAGTCGAGTATTGGAGCGTTTCTAAGCTTCACATCCAAAGTCTCTTTGAGAGCATTCTTCTTCTTATCCAGATCATTTTTGTCCTTGAGTATCATTGCTTTCTTTTTTTCAAATTCCATAACTTCTTTATCAAGTTCCAGCTTGGCACTCTGAATAGTTTGCATCTTGTTATCTGCTTCTTCGAAAGCGACTTTACGCTCATCTCTTGCACGAGTTATTTCCTCAAACTCTTTATGCTTTGCCTTGTATTTTTTTTCAATCTCTGCGAGTTTTGGGTCATTATTTTTAACTGCGAGCCTGTAGTGAGCCTCCTCATCCTGCAGCTCGTTTCTTATCCTTAAAAAATCGGCTTGTATAAATTCGAACTGCTGTTTTTTCTTAAAATGTTCGCTCTCAAACTTTACCTGCTCTTTAACCAAGTCATCGTAAACATACTGTTTTTCTTTTCCGTCCAGATTCAGTGTTATCCTTCTTTTTTCCTTTTCATCGCGAGCTTTTTTAATCTTTGAATCAATATCATCAAGCTCAGGTTTTTTAGCCTTCAATTTTTCGTCTGCATCATTGAAATCTCTCTCAGTTCTTTCTCGTTCCACTTCGACGAACATCCTCTGGTAATCTTTCCACTCGCGTTTCCAGTCCTGATAGAGCATCATAACCATAGTAACAATCAAGAGTGTCGATGAGAGAAAGAGTATAATGTGGAGCTTATTTTGATTATAGAAAAACTCGGCCATCTCGAGAGGACCTTTTTTGAGTTTGCCGAGAGGCTTCTTTTTTTGTTCCGGGACCTTTTCCTCAGCCATGTTGAATCCTAACGCCGTTTCCCACAAAAGATTTCCAAAGGCTTTGACAAGACGACATCAGTGTCGTCTTTCTTGCAGTCTCCATGGAAATCAGCTTCTATATCGGGACTAACTATAACAAGCACAAAATGTCTAGTCAACGCTCATAAACATTAACTACGGTAGGAAAAATCGGAATAACAATATGTCCAAGAGATACTAGGGTTTGTCTAGCAGTTTGTTGATATCCTGCTTTAGCTGGAATAGGTCAGGGGTCTTATCCCCAGAATAGAATCCCCTTATATTACCTTTCTGATCCACGAGCACGAAATGTGTGGTGTGGCTGACAGGGGCCTCCTTGTCCTGAGGATTTTCTTTTACAAATAGTTTGAATATCTCTTTAACAACTCTATAGAGCTCCTCTTTCTTACCTGTTATAAATAGCCATCTGTCAGGTTCCGCATTTACGGACTTGGCCAAGTCGGAAAGGACTTGGGGTGTATCAAATTCAGGATCTACAGAGAAAGAGACAAGTCTTACCCTCTTTGATATCTCGCCTTGAAGCAAAGACATATTTGCAATAAGTGTTGGGCATGGATTCTTACACCGCGAGTAGATAAAGTTCGCCACCCATGGGCGCCCAAGAAGCTCTTTCAAACCGATTGGCTTGCCGCTAGATTCCAAGAGTTCAAAGTTCTCTACTTTTCCAAGCACTGGCAACGGCAGTTCAGCAGCAGTGTGAGTAATCCATCCGGGTCTGTCCTTTCTGAAAATATGGACCAAACCCATCCCGGCAACACCGGCAACGACAAAGAAGAGTACCCCTATTAGCAGCCGCTCTTTGCCCTTTACTTTCTCTCCAGTCTCGCCCCAACTATCACTCATAACTTGTCCACTAGCATAACAATCAACAAGATTGCCAGATATAAAATCGAGGCGCGGAAAACTAATCTCGCCTGACCTATCAAGCGACTTGTCCAAAACCATGTTGCAAAGAATATCAGCGCGAAACCTAGAACTAACGCGCAATAAAAATATGTCAACCCTGTTATTCCAAACCAGGTCGGTGTCAGACTTACTACAACAAGGGCAAGTGCCTGCAGAATTGTCTGCCGAGTCGTACTGGATCCATCCGGGTCTATCACAGGCAGCATACAATAACCCGCTCTTTTATAATCCTCCCTGTATATAGTTGCTATTGCCAGAAAATGGGGTATCTGCCACAAGAATAGGATCAGAAATAAAAGCATGTCTTGAATCGCGAGCGTTCCCTTGACTGCCGCCCCTCCTATCACAGGTGGCATAGCGCCTGCTATTGCCCCGACCATTGTGCAAAGCGTCGACCTTGTCTTTAAAGGAGTATAAATAAAGACATAAGTTATAGTCGCTATAGCTGAAAGCAGGCCAGCAATAGGATTGACAGCAAATGCAAGGCAGACCATTCCAATTGAAGCTAGGATCACGCCGAAGAATAGCGCATCTATAGGCTTTAAGCGGCCTGCCGGTACCGGTCGATTCTTCGTCCTTGCCATAAGGGCGTCTCTTTCATGCTCCAATCCCATATTGAGCGCATTAGCACCCGAGACAACTAGACAAGTCCCCAAAAGCGTAAAAATCACAAGTAAAGGATTCAAAGTACCGTGCGTTGACATGTGAATACCAACGAAGGTTGTAAACGAGACAAGTATAGTAATGCCCGGTTTTGACAGAGTCAGATAATCGCTGATCTTATTTATAGAACTTGTCCTGTGAGCTGATTGTGTAGTCTGGATCAATCAACACCCTTGGGGCTACTGCGGATGTCTTTTGAAATCTTTCGAGCTAAGATCCTTCGTTACTGACCCTTTCTTCTCTAACTGGATATGGAATTCTATAGTTCCTAGTCTCTCGTGCCAGACCGCTACCTTGTAGTTTCCAGCAGGCAGGCTAGGTATTTCAAAAGCACCATCATCCCGGGTAACAACAAACTTTGGGTGAGGAAGTACATGGATCCACGCTTCCATCCAGTCATGAATATTGCACTTTACTTTGAATGGTTTTGGTTCTGGTTTTTCAAAAGTCTTCGTATCAGGTTTGGCATTCTCCGGCTGTATAAAATTAAAACCACTAATTGTTAGCGGTGAACCGTTGATATTGTGTTCACATGGATCAGAATTTGTGACTTGTAACGTCTGCCCTGCCATGAGCGTAATAACATGGGGTTCATA
This sequence comes from Planctomycetaceae bacterium, assembly GCA_005239585.1. The sequence goes on along the minus strand of SBBU01000010.1, from coordinate 98 downwards.
TCTACAAAGACTTTGATCTAAAGTACGTAAGCCGGGTGGAACGATAAACTTGTATTTCTCTAGTCCTTCTGCGATATAGACGATGCAATCTTTTATAC
>SBBU01000241.1 GCA_005239585.1 Planctomycetaceae bacterium | reverse complement strand
TATGGTAGAAAGACCTTTTTTCAAAAATATACGCTTCTGCGACTTGCTAACAAGGTTTTGTAAGCTATCATAATTGCATTGACGCCCGTTTCAGGTTAAGATTGTTAACACTTGAATACTGTTCTTGACAGTATTGTATTGATTGACCAGAAATATCCAGGCAATTTTAATGTACTTAACGACTCTGTTTGTAACTGTTACACTCATGAAGGATTCGAGCAACTGTTTATTGAAAAGGTCGCATCTAAGGACGTCATCCCAGCATAATCACTTTTAATTTTGCGTAAAAAATGCTTCTGTTGCCCTACTCAGGAATAGCAAGGCAAAGCTTGTTTGAAGCACTTTGTGATTGGTAAGATTCCAAGTCTCTTTGTGCTCGAATGAGCCCTCCTGACTTTGAAGAGGCAGGACAAACTTTTCGGCACCCATGTAATACCAGTCATCTTTTCCTATTTTTTCTCTGCCAAGTAAGGTAAATGCACGCTCAATTCCATAAAGATAGTAGAAATGCTGATAATCGTGACCTTTGCTCTCCTGCTTTCCATCCTTCCAATGATCTTTGAGGACATCCTCTGCCTTTTTGATTGCAGTCTTGAGTTCTTCAGGTTTTACATCACCCAGATTCTTTCCCAGTATATATTCGCAAATAAGAATTGTACCCAGACCAGCTGCAGTCATATTAAGATTAATTCCTTTTGACTTCTTACAAGAATCATTAGCAGAACCATCAACATGAAGACCACCACCTTCAGAGCAACAAACCCACGTGCCATTTTCAAATTGTGCCTTTAGCACCCATTTTAACGCCTTGCGAAATACTTTATCGTCAACCTTTATGCCACCATGATTGGCAGCAAAAAGTCCCAGAATAACGTATTGAGTTATCGAAACATCCGGTCTAATTCTAAATTTATCTTCTGTCTTGCAATACCCCCATCCACCTGAATCATCTTGACGATGTACAAGAAGATTTACCAATTCGGTAATTTTAGCGGCATGTTTTCTTTTATCATGGGCTTCAAGCGCCATTATCGATAGTGCCATTGTATATTGTTCATCTGCTTCTGTTGGAGAAAATATATAGTCAGAAATCCTTTTTATCCCCTTGTCAATAATCTCATCTATCTCCTTTTGTCTATCCTTACCTAATCGCTCTTTACACCGAATAAGAGTGTAAATAACAAGCGCTGTTGTCCCCTCCTTTTTTGGCCCATTGATCCATGAACCATCTCTTTTGCACCCATTTATTAAGAACTCTGTTGCCTTGAGAATCGCCTCATCGGCCTTGTTATCCAAACTTGTCTTGTCTTGAGAAAAACAGAAAGGCGATATGGTAAAACAGATCGCAAATTGCATTGCGACAACAAAGATTATCTTTTGAACCTTTAAGAAACGGCTCGCGAAAAATTTTTTTTCCATTTTTTTATCTCCTTTTCAGTAGTTGAGCAAAGGTTATACCAAGTAATGCAAAAAAACGGGGTTAAAAAGGTTTAAATAGCAATACCAAGAGGAAATTACACGAGTACTTTCGAAACGATTATAAATGTTACTTTTAGTAACCTAGCACGCGTTCAGTTTTTTTGTCCCGTCACAAAATGGGACAGAAATTCACCCAGACCGACAAGATTGCAGATTCAGAATTTATTGAAAACCGAGCCACATGTGCTAAATTAGTCCAGAGAGTAAAGTAATTTGCACGATGAAATTAGTAATTTTCTGATTTAGGAGAACAAATGAGAAAATTAACAATTTTTCTTTCACTGGCGCTATTCTCCACAGCATCATGTTCTCAAATCGAAAAATACATTGATAAATCAAGTAAGAAAAAGCCCCTCACTAATGAAGAAGTGATTAAAGCCCTTAGGGAGGCGCTGGTTATTGGGACAAACAATTCATCTGCCTCGGCATCAAAAGTAGACGGTTTCTATGGAAATCTTCTGATCAAAATCCATTTCCCTGAGGAGGCAATCAAGATAAAGAATGCCGTAGAAAAGTTAGGAATGGCCAGTCAGGTGGAAAAATTTGTCCTGACTCTGAATAGAGCCGCAGAGGAGGCAGCAAAAGATGCAGCCCCTATATTTATCAATGCAATAACTTCACTGACTATAGCTGATGGCTTTTCAATCCTTAGAGGACCAGATAATGCAGCCACACAGTATCTGAGCTCAAAGACTAGCACACAATTGCACACAAAATTCAAACCTGTGGTCAATTCAGCCCTTCAAAAAGTCAATCTCACAAAATACTGGAAGCCTTTGATTGATACATACAACAAGATTCCTACTGTGCAAAAAATGAATCCTGACCTGGATGAATACGTGACTCAAAAGGCGCTAGTGGGCCTTTTTAAATTGATCGCTGAAGAAGAGTTACAAATCAGAAGGAATCCAGCCGCACGCGTAACTGAACTCTTGAAAAAAGTCTTTGGAAGTCCGAATGAATAGTTATTCATATTTACAATGCTGTTTGATAGAATGAAGGCAGTGTCCAGATTAATGCAATTAACTCTTGCTATTATATTTCTGCAAGGCTGCGCCGGCGGCGCCCATAAACCACCAGTCTCAGAAGAACCAACCTATAGCGAATACGAATTTCCAAGGTCTAAAGAGGCACAACGTGAAGTTAAGTTAGGCAAGTTTTTTGCGGAGCTGGCCAAAAAATCCCTGCTAGACGGAAATCAATTCGATGGTTTCAAATACACACGTGAGGCAACCAAGTCATTCGAGGCAGCCTTGGGTTACGCACCCGGCGACCCACAAATCCAGATTTACCTCGGAGTTCAATACTTTAACACCGGAAGCCATGAAAAGGCAATATCCATGTTTGATCAAGCCATTGTCACTCTAAAAAAAATGGGAATAAAAGAATTGCAGCTTGAAGCTATGCTAAATCGCCTAAATACCCTCTTCACTGTAAGCAATGTTGACGAAGCCTTTGATTCCAGTGAAGAGATATTAAAGATAGATCCCTATAACAAGACAGCAGAATCAATCAGACAGTGGTGCATTGAGATGAAACGCCCCAAAGTACCTCAGTAGCATACTATTAAAAACATAGTAATTTATGAAACTCGACAAATTCACCACAAAATCACAAGAGGCGCTGCATGAGGCACAAAGCATTGCTGAAGGACGGGGAAACCCTGAGCTCTTGCCAGAGCACCTCCTTAGCGCCCTGCTTCAACAGTCTGATGGAGTAATAAAACCGCTACTTGAAAAAGTTGGCGCTGATCTGCACTCTCTCCAAGACAGAATTGAACACAACTTGAACCATCTACCGCAGACATCTGGGAGTCAGATTCATCTATCACCTGATCTCAAGCGCGTACTTGACAATGCCCTCAAAGAAGCAGAATCGCTACGTGATGAATATGTAAGCACTGAACACCTCCTGCTGTCGATCGCAGTTTCCGATGGCACAGCCTCTAGAATCCTGCGCGAAACTGGCATCACAAGGAATAAATTACTCTCAGCCCTCCGCGATGTGCGTGGTAATCAGAGAGTAACAGATCCACATCCCGAGGAAAAATACCAAGTGCTTGAAAAATACTGCAGTAACATTACAGCCCTTGCCGAGAGGGGAAAACTAGACCCTGTCATCGGGCGCGACGACGAAATCCGCCGCATCATGCAGGTACTATCGCGGCGAACAAAGAATAATCCGGTACTCATAGGAGAACCTGGAGTGGGTAAGACAGCAATTGTAGAGGGTCTTGCAAGAAGAATAGTTCAAGGCGATGTCCCGGACAGCCTGAAAGGCAAGAAGATACTAGCGCTCGACATGGGATCACTCCTTGCAGGGACCAAATTTCGGGGCGAATTTGAAGACCGCATGAAGGCGCTGCTCCGCGAGATCCAGGCAGCAGAAGGCAAGATCATCCTTTTCATCGACGAACTCCATACAATCATAGGAGCAGGCACCACAGGCGAAGGGGCACACGATGCGGCAAACCTGATGAAGCCAATGCTTGCACGCGGAGAACTCCGGTGTATCGGAGCTACCACTCTCGATGAATACAAAAAGTACATAGAAAAGGATGCAGCACTCGAGCGGCGTTTCCAGCAACTCTATGTAGGTGAACCTACAATGGAGGATACCATTGCGATTCTTCGCGGATTAAAAGAACGATACGAAGTGCATCATGGCGTTCGGATCGCAGATTCTGCCCTTGTCGCTGCTGCAACTTTCTCAACCAGATACATTTCAGACAGGTTTCTCCCCGATAAGGCCATAGATCTTGTAGATGAGGCTGCTGCCTCGTTAAGGCTTGAGATAGAATCGATGCCTTCCGAGCTAGACCATGTCCAGCGCAAGATAACCCAGCTCGAGATAGAAGAACAAGCTCTCAAAAAGGAAACAGACACCGCATCACAAGAAAGACTAGGCAAGGTTCAGAAAGAGCTGGCAGATCTAATGGAACAAATCAATCAATTGAAGACACGCTGGCAAAATGAGAAGAGCCTAATCACCTCCATCCGTGAGTTCAAAGAAAAAATTGAACAGGAGAAGATACGGTCAGAAAAACTGCAGCGTGAAGGCGATCTTGGAAAGGTTGCAGAGATCAGATATGGAATACTCCCATCCCTTCAAAAGGAAATGGAGCAAAAAAGCGCCCAGCTTGAAAAGATCCAGAAAGATGGTCGTCTCCTTGCTGAAGAAGTAACCGAGGAGGAGATCGCCAAAGTAGTCGCCAAGTGGACAGGTATCCCAGTCTCCAAAATGCTTGAAGGAGAGCGTGAACGTCTATTACACATGGAAAAGAGGATAAAAGAGAGACTCGTCGGACAAGATCTTGCAGTTACAGCCGTAGCCAACGCCGTACGCCGCAGCAAAGCACAGCTTTCGGATATCAACCGACCTATCGGAACTTTTATCTTCCTCGGACCCACAGGTGTTGGCAAGACAGAGCTAGCCAAGGCGCTTGCAGAGTTCCTCTTCGACACGGAACAAGCGATGGTACGAATAGACATGTCAGAATATATGGAAAAACATACTGTCTCCAGATTGATCGGCGCGCCACCCGGTTATGTCGGTTACGAGGAGGGAGGCACACTGACAGAAGCAATCAGACGACGCCCCTACGCAGTCATTCTTTTCGACGAGATTGAAAAGGCGCATTCAGATGTCTTTAACATCTTCCTCCAGATACTTGATGAGGGAAGACTAACCGACGGCCATGGCCGCACTGTTAATTTCAAAAATGCTGTCATCATCATGACATCCAACATCGCTAGCCAGCTTATCGCCGAAGATGAAGATCTCTCATCCGACAAGATTCTAGCTGAACTCCGCAGGCAATTCCGCCCAGAGTTTCTAAACCGTGTTGATGAGATTATTGTCTTTAAGCGCCTGACGCAGGAATACCTCTACGAGATTGTAAAGATCCAGATAGGCCAGCTTGAAAAAAGACTTGCAGAGAAAAAGCTAAAGCTCGAGGTGTCGAAAGGGGCAATTGAGGCCCTTGCTCAGCGGGGTTACGATCCTGCTTACGGAGC
>SBBU01000296.1 GCA_005239585.1 Planctomycetaceae bacterium | reverse complement strand
CTATTAAACTCAAAATAAATAGCGGATGAGACAGAATTCCAAGCGCAACAAAGCCAAAGTAAAATGGATAGTTTTTGTTTAAAAGAAAATAACTGCTCCCCAGAATGCATAAAAACATAAATGGATACATCCTCAATTCCTGACCTTTGAGCACAAATTCCGGCGCAATTACAAGCAGGATCGCACAGATAGCGGCAATATGATCTCCCAGTTGTTTTCGACACAAGAGAAAAAAGAAATAGACTGCGGCAAGTGAAAAGATCACAGAGCTGAAAAACCTCAGGAATGCCTCGTTAGTGCTGATCGATGACAATCCCCTCAAATAATAGTGGTAAAACGGAAATTTGAAGATATCTGGCAGGGCACGTCCAGATGTTGCATGAACAATAGAATTTATCTCATCGCCTGTAAAATCTGCCGGAAGATTTATTGAAAAGACAAGTGCGGAAAAAATTAAAATTATGAAGATCAATTAGGACTTTATTCTACAGGATTTGGAAAAGAACTTGAATGGATTGTCCCAAGCGATTTTTTTCACATCCCGCGCTGTAAATCCATCATTTTTCATTAATTCAAGGGTGTGTGGCACCATTAGAGGGTCTGACGGCCCCCAATCTGCCGCACTGTTAATCAACATTTTATCGCAGCCATTTTTTTTCAAGATCTTGATCATTCTTTCAGGTGAAACCTTTGTAATTGGATATATTGAATGACCGCAGTAAGCACCCTCTTTGAGAATCATAGGGGTAGTCTCCTCCACAGAATGATCCATCAATATCCAGTCATTGTCATAATTCATCTCTTTCAGGATGACCAGCAGCTTTTTTATCCCTTCATATTTGTTGATATGTGGCGAGTGAATTAAAACCGGGAGTCTCCTATCCCGTGCCATTTCAGCCTGCCTTATAAAGAAATCCACTTCAGTTTCGCTGATCAAATCAAGGCCTATTTCGCCTAGTGCGACAACCCGGGGATTGTCCAGATAACGCGGCAATTCTTTCAAGACCTCTTCAGCAAGATCTCGGTTATTTGCCTCCCTTGGATTGACCGCGACACAGCAATAATGATCGATTCCATACTGCCCAGCCCTTTTGGTCTCGTAGTTTGTTATATGATCAAAGTAATCAAAGAACGTTCCGGCACGTTTGCGAGGTTCACCGATCCAAAATGCCGGTTCAACACACATCTTAACCCCCGCCTGCGCTATCTTCTCATAATCGTTTGTAGTACGGCTGGTCATGTGAATATGTGGTTCGAAGATGTCCACCTAGACTCCGACTTGATTATAGAGACTGTCTCTCTGAACTGGTTTGCGTCCTGCTTCAATTATCAGTTGTTGTAAATCTTTCTCAGTAAGACCAACTGGGCTCGTAGCACCAGCCATGTGCACGATTCGTTCCTCGATTATGGTCCCATCAAGATCATCAATGCCATAATTTAGAAGAACCTGTGCCATCTTTGGACCTGTCATTATCCAGTAGGCCTTTATGTGTTCAATGTTGTCGAGGAACAATCTTGCAACGGCATGAACTCTGAGGTCTGTCAGCCCATCTGGACCGGGTAGATGAGACATTTCCGTCTTTTCCGGTATAAATGCCAGTGGAATAAATGCAGTGAAACCTCCGGTTTCATCTTGGAGACTGCGGAGGCGCGACATGTGATCGACCCTCTCTGCAGGAGTCTCGATATGTCCATAAAGCATCGTGCAGGTGGATCGCAAGCCCAGCTTGTGCGCAGTGCGATGTATCTCAAGCCATTTCTCCGGGCGCGTCTTTGTACCGCATATCTCGTCCCAGACTCGTCTGGCAAATATCTCAGCGCCGCCGCCCGGAAGCGAATCGAGACCTGCTTCCATCAATTCCCGAAGCACTACATCAATAGGCTTCTTGGATATCTTGGATAAAAATTCAATCTCAACCGCTGTGAAGGCCTTGAGATGAAGATTCGGATAAAGTTTTTTGAGACCCCTAAGCATATCCAGATAAAATTCATAAGGATAGCCGGGATTAAGCCCTCCTACTATATGAAGTTCTGTTAGATCATGCAGATCTGCCTTGCTTGCATAGTCAAATACCTGCTTAAGGTCCATCTCCCATCCGCCCTCTTCGTCCGGTTTTCTGGCAAACCCGCAGAACTTGCAGGAATGAACGCATACATTTGTATAGTTGAGGTGCATATTCTTTACATAGTATGCAACATCTTCGTGTCTCTTTTCGCGGACATGGTTTGCAAGCTGACCCAGAGTGAAAATATCCTCTGTCTCGAACAGCGCAAGCGCGTCATCCTCTGTCAGCCTCTCGCCGGAATAGACCTTCTTCTCAATATCCTTTATTCCTAATCCCATTCCTTCTCCTCTTTCTCTTTATCATCCGGATTATCAGTTTCCTCATCAGATATATTACCGTCCTCGTCAGAAATGTCGTTCTCCTCTTCAGGAATATTGTCGCCCTCTTCAACAGGAAAATCCCCTCCAACACTTGGCATTTTAGCAGGTCTCGGCCTTAATAAAACAGCAAGCGCAAGCATTGCAAGAACGCAAACAATTATTACATAATCCACAGTATTACCTGAATATACACGACGTCCCTAACTTATTCAAACCAAAGCATCCAAAATATTTAAAAACGTACTTATTATTAATACAGTTAACAGCATCAAACATTACAGATTGGAGAGTATTTCTTTGATATCCGGGGTCTGTTTAAGTTCATAGACCTTTTGCCATTTTATAGTCCTCTCTTTGGAGATTATAAAGACTGCCCTTGCGCTCATACCATTCTCAAGCAACACGTTGTACCTTGTTGAAATCTCCTTGGACACATCGCTTCCCAACGGGAAACTCAGGCCGCCAAGGCCGGCTGAAAAGACCTGCTGAGCCCATACGGTATCTACGCTAATGCCGAGCGGCTCCGCCTCCTTTTTGCGAATTTCACCCAGTGAACGCTGAATATCAGTAACCTGCAATGAGCAGACTGGAGTAAAGCATGCATTGAAAAAGGAGAGCAGGATTTGCTTATCGGCAAATGAGGCAAGCGATATTTTTTTCAGACCTGTTACAACAACCTCAAACTCAGGCGCCTTGTCTCCTACCTTAAGTAACACTGTTATGTCTTATAAGTTGAAGGAACTCGGAACGAGTCCTTGGATCTGACTTGAATCTCCCCTGCATCGAACTTGTGATACAGAGCGTGTTCTGCTTCTCCACACCACGCATCATCAGGCACAAATGGTATGCCTCAACTACAACACCCACTCCTTTGGGCTTTAGCTTTCGCTGCAATGCCTTGGCTATCTGGTTGGTAAGGTTTTCCTGCACCTGAAGCCTTTTTGCAAAGACATCTACCACACGCGCAATCTTGGAGAGACCTACAATTTTCCCATTTGGCAGATATCCGACACTGCATTTGCCAAAAAAAGGGAGCATATGATGCTCACAGAGTGAAAAGAAATCGATATCCTTGACCAGCACCATCTCGTCAAAGTCAGAATCATATATTGCGCCCCCTATAATTTCATCGATGTCCTGATTGTATCCCGTGGTGAAATGTTTGAGCGCTCTTTCAACTCTAAAAGGTGTTTTCTTCAACCCCTGACGATTAACGTCATCACCCAACTGCGTTATAACCTCTTTTATATAGTCCTTTATCGACAAGCCATTTTCTATCTTGGTCTCTTGCATGAAGCAATACTATACAGGTCAGTGACATCGCTTTCAAGATAGTTATAGTTGATATCGTGCCCACTTTAAATACAATTTAACTAGAGGTTTGGCTTGGACAATCATGCTTTAGAAAGCACGGTAAAGAGCGGTTGACAGGGGCCTCTATTAGGCGACGGTAGATGGGTGAGGTAAGAAAAACAAAAACAGAGAGCGCATCACCACATACACCATGGCTTTTAAGTTCTGCTTGGCGCTTTTTATTTACAATAGCTATCATACTTGTTGTACCAACAACTCTTCTAGTACTTGCGCTGTCAATTGAATTTCATATAACGCTCGAAATAGGGGCAATAAAGGAGAATGAGACAGCCTTGAAGTTGGGAAGCAGGCTTGTACATCACCATTTTGAAGCAATGATCAATCACATAACAGATGAATCAGTAAATCCCGAACTTGCCGATTCAGTCTCAAAAAATGATCAGTCAGGGATTTTAAATCAGCTCCAGCGCCTGTCTCACAAGTCTAGACTAGACAGGATTATCATAACAGATCTCAAGGGAAATGAAATTTTACGGCTAGGCACAACTCAATCTGTCAATAAAGATCAATCCCAAACAGACTGGTATAAAGGAGTTCGCAGTGAAAACAAGACATATATTTCAGCTATTTACCAACCTTATGACAATCCAAAGGGGTTCTTTACTTCGATCGCGGCTCCAATAAAGAACTCTCAGGGAAAGACCATGGGATACATTGCTGCAGAGATAAACCTCGAGCCATTGACAATGTACCTTTTAACTGTAAGACCAACTCTTTCAGGCTATATATATCTTACTGATCACAAGGGAACACTGGCTCACAGCGTAGATATGTTTTACGGAAAACTAGTCGTGCTCAGAAGGAGCTCAATTGTTGTCGATGCCTTGAAAGGAAACTCCAGCTCTATAAGGGCACATGAGCCTGTAAATGGAGAGGAATGTTTCATCAGTTATGGTAATGTCCCATCAGTCGGGTGGGCGCTCATGGCGTTTCAACCTGTCTCAGCCGTATTCTCACCCGCTAAAGGTCTAGTTACTTCTGTTATTTTACTGGTTGCACTAACTTTCCTGGTTATATTGGCAATGCTATTCGTAACATTCAGCACAATACGAAATTATCAGTCAAAGCTGCAAGACCTCCAAGACTTTAAAGAACATTTCTTCACCATGATGGTGCACGATTTAAGAAACCCACTCACTGCCACAATTGGCTGGACAAAATTAATCCAAGCAACGCCAGATTCGCAAATTTACAAGATTAAGGAGTTTGTAAAAGGGATCGAGACCTCCGCTAATCAACTAGAGCTACTCTTGGAGACCACTCTCGATATCATTCGTATAGAAGACAAGAAAATGGCGCTTAAACCTACAAGAACCAATATATCTCGGCTGGTTCAGGAAAGAGCGGCCAAATATCTTGGTATGGCCAAAGAGAGTAAGATCACCCTAATTAACAGTTCTGCACCCGAACCCTTGGAGACTAGTGTTGATCCACGACTTGTCGGGAGGGCAATAGACAACTTGATTACAAACGCTATCAAGTACACACCAGAAGGCAAGTCAATATATGTTGCTGTAAGCCATGTAAATAGTGGGACTGCAATAGCAATCACGGTTAGAGATGAAGGCCCGGGCATTCCCCATGAATATCAGAATCAGTTATTTCAGAAATATAGAAGCAATGGTGAAAAAACCAAGAGTTTCAGTTATGGGACAGGACTAGGACTATATTACAGCAAGCTTATAGTCGAGATGCATGGAGGCAAGATATACTGTACAAGTGAACCCGGGAAAGGAAGCACATTTACAATTGAACTACCAACAAATGAAAAAGCTGCTCCAATCAATCAAGCTCATGTGGTCAAGCCCTTATAATTCAAAGTTTACTATAAGCAAATCATCTTAAATAAATTCACGGCCCACTGCCCTTTCTGTGGTTCATTGACGTTCTAAATCTCTCGCTCTTGTTACAAAGAGAGATGATGAGCCAAGGCTTCCAACAACGCTGAGAACGAGAATGGTTTCTTGAACACCTCTGCCACGTGCAACTCCTTTGCTTTCTCTTCCACTTGCGGCAAATTATTTCCTGTGATCATGAGGGCTACCTTTGCTTTTCCTGCTGATTTCGCCTCGTGGACTAGATCAAAACCATTTTTCCATGGCATACACAAATCAGTTATGATTGCGTCGAATTCATTATTTTCAATCAACACAGAGGCCATAAGGCCATCTCTTGCAGTAAAGACATCATAACCTTTGTTAGAAAGAGATATCGACATTACCTGCAAAAGTGACGCATCATCGTCACAGAGGAGAACACGTTTTTTTCTTTCTACCATTGCATCCTTTTCTATCTGTTCCATTTTCCACCTCCTGTTGGAGGAAAGCTGGCCAGCCAATTTCACGCTAGCCAGCTATATTCATTACTTTGAAACAATATTGAGGCCATAATAGGCTGTTGACAGGAAGACATATTCAATCTCGCTAACTTCAGCAAGCACAACATCCCAGACTAAATCTTTGAATTGAACTGAGCTCACAAGAGATATAGCTGATGGGTTCGATATTTTTACAACTTCTAGTGTCCCAGCATATGTAGCTACATAGGCATAACTGCCAGATATTGCGACTGCAAGCGCCTCATCGGAAGTCACGTAAGAACCTTTAATCGTTGGTGTAGCTGGGTTTGTCACATCTACAATCACAAGTCCAGCATAACTGTTAGCAAGGGATGCAAAGGTTCCTACTGGAGTCAGATTTATAGACAGATTGTAGACACTGTCAGAAGTTGCGAGTTTCGACTTGATTGTAGGCTTGGTAGGGTCTGTCACATCTACTATAACAAGACCGGCTGTTGCTGCAACATATGCATATTTACCCTCCACTTTTACATTGGCCGCAAAGTCGCCTATATTTAGTGATCCCGTTAGAACAGGGGATGCGGGAGTTGTAATATCAATCACCTTGATACCTTCATTGCCATCTGCCAGACAAACATATTTAGACCCCACAAATAGCCCTGAAGAATCACCGGCGGTGTCAAAAGATGCAACAAGTGATGGCAATGCAGGATTAGAGATATCTATAATTTGTAAACCAGATTCACCATCAGCTATATATGCATAGTTTCCAGTGACATGAACCGCTCTGGCATAACCGGTGGTATTATATGATCCAGTCAGCGAAGGGGTCTGGGGATTCGATATATCAATGATCTGCAGGCCGGAGAACCCATCTGCAACATAGGCATAATTTCCCAAGACAAAGAGGCCATATGTGTGATCAGGTGTTTTGTAAGAAGAATAGGCCTTTGGGTTTGGAACAGCCTCAAGCGTAGTAGCCTTGGCTGTGTTGCTGTAAGCCGAGTCTCCTACTAGATTCCCAGCCCTAACCCTGAAGTAATATGTCTTGCGCGAAGCGAGTCCAGTACTAAGGTATGAAGTAACATTTGAAGTTACAGTAGCTATTTGGCTCCAAGCCAGTCCATCTAAGCTCCGCTCTATTTTGAATCCGATTTCGTCAGTAGAATTATCGGTCCATGAAATAGATATCGAAGATGAAGATTGTACGCTGGCAATGAGATTCGTCGGAGCAGCAGGTACTGTAGCTGCAGATGGGGTTAGACCTGATGAAGATTGTCTACGGGCAATGAGATTCATCGGGGTAGCAGGCACTTTAGCTACAGATGTGGTTAGATCTAATGAAGTTTCTCCTGTATTCTGAGATGATGAACTTGAATCGGTTGAACCACCTTGAGTTGTGTTTGATTCAGTGGATGAATTACCCTGATTTGTTGTTGCCTGATTAGGGTCACTAGGCATAACAAGATTCTTCACATATAAAATAGATGCATACATGTCTAATATCCTGTCAGGACCTATAGGCAAGCTGTTAGATAATACAATATCTTTCAATTCATAAGCAGTAAGACTTGTCTTCATATTCCATACGAGCGAAAGGAGACCTGTAACTACTGGTGCGGCAAAAGAAGTCCCATGCAGCCAGACGGTGTTTGTCACAGAACCATCACCTTCGAAGAATGGAAACCCGTATTGTGAGGCTGGCACGTAGATATCAACAAACGAGCCATAGTTGGAGTACCCTGCCTTTTGCGCAAGCTCCATATAGGACCCCACTATCATATGATTTGGATGTTTTAGCTCAGGCCAGTCCATCCTAAGATTGTCGTTGCCGGCTGAACTAACTACGAGAAAGTTTTTCCTTTTAGAGGTGATCTTATCAAGGCAGCGTCTTATACTAGAAAAGTAGGTGAAATAACGATCATATTCACCTGCTTCAGCCACTCCATTACCATTTACGCCCCCCGCCCCCATGGAAATATTAACAATCTCACACCCCTCAGAAATTATTATCCTTAATAATTCATATAAGAGAGAGTATAGATTATCTATCCTAATACCTAGAATGCTTGCATACCAGTTTATACCCATTGGCTTTGATTGATTGTCTCCTGCTGCAGCAATCATAGATGAGACATGAAAGCCGTGACAGACTCGTTCATTAGGTTGATTTGAAAACACGAGTCTATTCTGCATATCATCTAAATATTGCATATTAGGATTGTCGCTTTGAGTATTAGGATCATCTTTAGGGTTGTGGAAGCAAAAGTCGAAGGCACAGGTGTGTATTCTGTTGGCTGCCACGTCTTGTTTAAAAAGGCTCTCGACAATCTCCCATCCTTGCGGGGCTTTGATCAGATCCAGATATTTCCTCTCCTCAAATGTCCATTGTGCAAAATCCTTCGGAATGTAGGATAATTTTGTCTGGGAAAGGACATGATTAGGTTCTGCCATCATGAAACCCTGGCTATATTTTATCTTGTTAATGAATGTGCTTTCTGATCCGGAGGTTATCTCTGCCAGATAGAGATTCGCATTTGGGATCTTTGAAACAATCTCCCCTCCATTCTCTTTTATAAATTGCTCAGCCAGTTCGATTGCTAAACTCTGATCAAACATAACCATGACCTGACTAGGAACAGAGGATGATGTTTGATATCGCCCGTCGGCGCTATAATAATTTACAGGCGCTGAAGTCAGAAGTTCTTGGGGAGGAATAGCTCCATCCATAAAGCCAGCATCTGGTTTGTTAGGGTCTAAACCGAATCCTGCGCCTAGGCCACCGCAGGCAAATAGTGTGATAAGTAAGGTACAAACACCCAGGCGCACACCTAGGTTTAATCGACTCCCTATCCCTACCACCCAAGTTTTTCTTGTCTTTCTGTCAAACATATGGCCTCCACTAAAATTTGATCTCTCGATCAGGTTTTTTCTGTCTTCTATCATCAACATAGTAATTGCAATTGGTGTGCCAAGTGCTGAAACGTATAAACACCTGTGAATCAGCTAGTTATTAGAGGGATTATTTTGCCGTTATCTTAAATTGCAATAGAGCTATTGCATTATGCACTAGTGCTCGCTTTCATAAATTCGTTGGGGAAATTGTGCACCCAAGTTCAATAAGGAAGTGCGACGCTTAGGAAATGGTATCCTAAGTGTCTATGAAGAATGAATATAAACAGCTCTCAAGCGAAGAGAGCGATGAAAATGCTATTATTCACGCACAAAGTAGATCTTGATAGATACCCACGCCATTACCTTCACAGGCAGGAGCTCCCGCTAAATTAGAAAAGCTGATGGTCATTATCATTAATAGTCTCTAGATGACTATCCTGTCGCCGCTTGCTTGACTGACAAACAAATTTAATTACTCTTTCCTGTATTAAGAATCCTGTTACGGTAACGGGGAACTATTCTCTCGACTTTGCCTTTTGCATATGAATATCTACATAAACAGAGTGAATCAAGTCGGTCGCTCTCGCGAACACAAGAAGTTCAAGTTTCCGCCGACGCAAAGTTTGCCTGCACCGCTGTGGTTTTGGAATCATCTTATCAAGCCTGAAGAGCTCTTGCTACAGATTAGGATGATGAAGGCAAAAAGGATAGGCGGATTCGTTATTCATGCGCGCCTTGGTCTGCTTACCCCTTATCTTGGTGATGAATGGCTACAACTCTGCTGCATGGCATGCGAAGAGGCACGCCGCCAGGGAATGATTGTGTGGCTGTATGATGAAAAAAACTGGCCAAGCGGAACCTGCGCTGGACAGGTAATGGAAGAAAATCCAGAGTACAGCATGACAGTTTTCAACAAATTAGATGAATTTACTGTCAGCGGTCCAGAACGAATCAAGCGCGAGTATGATACAAAAGAACAAATCATATCAGCCTGGGCAGTTCAGAGGCCTTTATTGAAAGACCTAAGAAGAAATCTCAAGGAGAATAAACTTGAGGTCAGCTTGGAAAAGGGCGAATGGAGAGTATGTGTAATAAGGCGGAAACGACTCGATCACAATTTTTTGGGTGTGCGCGGCTATGTTGATACGTTAAACCCGAAAGCTATAGAAGAATTTTTGCGCCTCACACACCTTCGTTATGCGAAAGAGCTAAAAAAGTATTTTGGAGACCCAATAGCTGGAATTTTCACCGATGAGCCAACGGCAAATTTTGATTCAGATCCAACCTCAATAGCTTATTCGCCTGTCTTGGTGGATAAGTTCAAGAGGCGATACGGATACTCAATTATCGATAAGCTGCCAGCCTTATATGAGGATTTGAAAGAAAGCACAAAGGTCAGGTGTGACTATTATAGACTCGTCGCTGAACAGTATGCGGATACCTTCTTCCTTCCAATCCAAAAGTGGTGCGAGCGTAACAAGATACGATCAATAGGTCACGTTCACATGGATGGAGAGTTTTATGAACAACTGCGACAGCAGGGCGATTTCTTCAAGACAATGGAGAGGATGCATTACAGCGGGATAGACTATCTGTTTGAGCAGACATGGGCAACGAAGGGTTTTCCTCGGTTGAATAATCTTGTGGCGTGTAAATTAGGGTCATCGGCAGCGCACCTCTACGGACATGAACGTGCGATGAGCGAGGCCTTTGGTGTTGCGGCCGCTTGGGAAATAACACCTAGAACACTCAAATGGATGACCGATTTTCACGCCGCGCTAGGAATTAATTATTTTATCCCGCACGGGTTTTTCTACACAATCGAAGGATTCAGGAAGATCGAGTGCGTACCCAGCCTCTTCTTCCAGGCAACCTACTGGCGCTATTTTGAACAAATATCGAATTATATCGGGCGTCTGTGCGAGGTTCTCTCATCGGGAAGACACGTAGCAAGAGTCGCTGTCCTCTATCCGAACCGAACAGGCTGGTCACTAATTCGCGGGCGCGACAAGTCAGCAATCTGGAGTGAGAGGGAAGAAAAAGGTCCAGTCAACGAATTAGAGATAAGCTTTAATAACACTTTGCAGGCACTGACACGAATTCATTATGATTATGACATCCTTCCCGAGGAGGCACTTTGGAAGGCGAAAATTCACGCCGATGGGTCATTTCAGCCGCAAGGCTCCAATGAGTCTTACGAGGCCCTGATTTTATCGAATGTGACAGTCTTGGAGAAAGAAAGCATCACATTTCTAAAAAAGTTAAACAGTCGACGAGGCAAGATTCTCGTCCTTGGGAAAGAGCCAGCGGTTGATACCGCAGGCACCAAAATAGCCCCGATAAATGGTAAACGGCTGTTAAAATGGAGAGAGGCGTCCTTGAGAAAATTCCTTGATGACCGGCTTGGAGCAGAGCTGTTACTGGAATCTGATTCTGGCGAAAACCTGCGTGATCTGGTTCTCTACAGATTTCGCAAACCAAACGGTGATTTTCTGCTCGTCGTAAATACCTCACGTGAAAGAGGATATCGCGGGTCCATGTCGATAAAGGGCTCATGGAATGTAGAGCAGTGGGATCTTGATTCGGGAGAAATTGGCCCTTACCACAATAGTTGGTCGAACTCACAACGAGAAACCCGCATAGAAATTGATTTGCCTCCTGTGGCAAGTCTGCTTATTTTGACGAGTCCCACAGTCCGTCAGGTTGAGTTGAGTTCTCCTGTTCCTTTTACGAAGGTGATCTGGAGAGATCGTGGGCCATGGAAATTTTTCCTTGAAAAGGAAAACGCATTGCCGCTCGACAAATGGGAATATAGAACCCTGCCTTCTCGATCTAAAGGGGTAGGTTGGCCCTATCTTAAGCACGAGTATAGGACCATCTTTCATGCACGGGAAATCCCAGCAAAAGCAAGACTGCTTCTTGACGGGATCTGGAACTGGTTTGATGGAAAATCAGGGACAATGGCGATGAGTCTTTTTGTAAATGGCAAGAGGATAAATAAATGGGAAAAAGGTAAATACATTGATCCGCTTATACGCGAGGCATCTGTTCAGGAATACATTAAGCACGGCGTCAATGAGATCAAGCTTGTATCAGAAAGCGGTAGCGGCAATCCTCATCCGGTCCCAGTACCGCTCATTCTCATCGGCGATTTCTTGTTGGACAAGAATGACAAGCTCACGGCCTTGAGGTCACCCCTTGTAGGAAAGGACTGGACAAAATGTGGAGCCCCTTACTATGCCGGCACAGGCACCTATAAGATGCAAGTCAAGCTAAAGAGTCAGAAATCTGGCAAGTTGTGGCTCGAGATAACGTGTGTCGAGGACTGCGTTGAGCCTATCTGGAATGGAAGCTCCCTCGGTGTTAGAATGTGGGAGCCGTACAGGTGGGAATTGACCCATAATTTATCCACCAACCTTTTGGAGATAAGGGTTACAAATCGGCTGGCAAACCTGATCATGAAGAAAAGGCTTCCCTCCGGCCTCCTTGGCGAGATACGAATCGCCTCGGTTCTTTGTCTGCCTTCGTGAGGATATCACGCGTTCCGTGATTTTTCGTCCCGTCACAAAATGGGACGGGACGAAAACGCAAATGATTAGTCAAATTGACAGTGTATAGCAGTAGTTGAATGCTATACTCCAAACGGTCTCCTTTTGCGGTTTCTTGGTGAAGACCACAGCTTCCAACGTTCCCCGAACCCAGCACCATCCTCGTTTACCGCCTATCCCCGTCCTAGAAAACCGCAATTTCTGGCCAAACGAGGTATATAATAGGTTTATCATTTGCACTTTTGCAAGTTGCTGTTTTTCAGCAACTTGCAAAAGATTCACGGGATGCATGATATCCCTTGCACCTGCTCAAGATTCTCCTTTGTCAGTGCGGAGGTTTAAACACACCAGTTCACCACTAATCCGAACTTGGTTTAATTTGCGGTTGAAAATGAAGCCTCTCTGCAACAAACCTATGGGACCCGGTTGCAACCGATGAAAAATAGGCTATTTTAGGTTGTACTGTTTTAATTTTCTATGAAGTGTCGAATAATCAATACCAAGTATCTTGGCAGCTTGAGAAAGATTATGGTTTGTCCTATTGAGCACATTTTTTATATGCAACACCTCTAGTTCTTTAATCGAGAGTACAGGTGTGGCAAATATCTCTGTTATTTCCTTCCCTTCTTTGCCGCCCGGCTTAGGAGGCAAATCATCGCTTTGTATCTGATCACTGTTGCACATCAGAACAGCATGCGCTAAACAATTTTCCAGCTCTCGGACATTGCCGGGCCAATTGTAGTTCATTAAAAGATCCATCGTTGACGGATCGAATCCCTTGATGTCCTTGCCCTCCTGCTTGTTGTAGATATCCAAAAAATGTTTGGCCAGCAGAGGAATATCTGACTTGCGTTTCCGCAGGGGCGGGATCTCAATCACGATAGTGTTAATACGATAGTATAGATCCTCCCTGAACTCCCTGTTTTGTACGGCCTTTTCCAGATCTTTGTGAGTAGCAGCTATTATTCTGACATCGACAGGAATCTTCCCTTGACCTCCGATTCGCGTGAGTGAATGGTCTTCGACAACCTTTAAAATTTTCGGTTGTAGATTCAGCGGCATGTCACCTATCTCATCCAACAATATAGTTCCGCCATTAGCCTGCTCGAATAGTCCAATCCTGCGTGTTGCAGCGCCAGTAAAAGCACCCTTTTCATGACCAAAGAGTTCGCTCTCAAGAAGAGTTTCCGGGACAGCAGCACAGTTTATCTCGATAAATGGGGAACCATTCCTGTTGCTGTTATAGTGGATTGCCTTTGCAACCAGCCCTTTACCGCTACCTGTCTCACCGAAAAGCAGTACATTCACCGTACTTGACGCAATTCTCAAGAGCTGGCTGATGACATTCTGAATCTCTAACGAGGCCCCTGTAATATGAGCACTTGAATATTTATCAGAAAGGGCTCTCTTGAGTTGAACAACCTCTTTTTCACGGTTTGCAAACTCGATTCCATTTTTTATAGAAAGCAAAAGTCGCTGCATGTCAACAGGCTTTACAAAATAATCGAAT
>SBBU01000319.1 GCA_005239585.1 Planctomycetaceae bacterium | reverse complement strand
TTTTATGAGATTTACCAAATCCCTAGAGTAAGTCTCTGCTTGCAGCGGGGATGAATTGCGAGGCGAACCCGCCGTAGCTTTAGCGAAGGCGGGTTTGCAGGCTTCGGCGAATGAACCTAAAAGATCCATAATACCCTGCAGCTTGCTGCAGGGAGGTTCATTCCTCTCCTCACCTTGAAACAAATGCTTGAATCAGTTCCTCTACTCGTCTAAACTGTTAATCCATGATGGATAAGCTTATCTCGTTGTGCAAAAGGCGTGGATTCGTCTTCCAGTCGAGCGAGATCTACGGCGGGACTGGCTCCTGCTGGGATTACGGTCCGCTTGGTGTTGAACTCAAGAATAACATCAAGGATGCCTGGTGGCGAAGCAACGTCCATCTAAGGGATGACATGGTTGGTCTAGATTCCAGCATCCTTATGCACCGACGAGTCTGGGAGGCCTCAGGACACGTAGAAAATTTTAACGATCCTCTCTCAGACTGTAGGGAATGTAAGAAGCGATTCAGACTGGAAAGTTCATCCGGTAAAAAGTGTCCTGAATGCGGATCGACCAATGTCACCGACGCAAGGGCATTCAATCTTATGTTCAAAACCTTCATGGGGCCCATAGAGGAGGAGGCAACAGTAACATTCATGCGGCCAGAGACAGCACAGGGTATATTTGTCAACTTTGAGAATATCCTGAACGCAAGCCGCAAGAAACTCCCATTCGGGATCGCCCAGATTGGAAAATCATTCAGAAACGAGATCACTCCGGGCAATTTCATCTTTCGCACCCGTGAATTTGAACAGATGGAGATCGAATACTTTGTTAAGCCCGGCACCGATGATGAACACTTTGAAAAATGGGTGAGCGGACGATTCAACTGGTACCAGAAATACGGGATGAAAAAGGAAAATCTCAGGCTAAGACCCCACGAAAAAGATGAACTGGCACACTATGCCAAATGCTGCACAGACATTGAGTATCTCTTTCCAATGGGCTGGTCTGAACTTGAAGGCATTGCAAATAGAACTGACTATGATCTAAAAAAACATTCAGAGTATAGCGGACAACAATTAATTTACTTCGATGAGGAATCGAAAAGCCATATAACTCCGTACGTTATTGAGCCATCGGCCGGGGCAGACAGATCATTTCTCGCGTTCATGATAGATGCATATCATGAAGAGCCAGTGCGGGATGAGCAGCGAACAGTCCTTAAATTTCATCCTGAGCTCGCGCCAATTAAAATCGCTGTTCTACCCCTGTTGAAAAAAAGAAGCGACATTGTCGAGACCTGTGCCAAGCTGACACAAGATCTCAAACGCGAGTTTCATACGATCTATGATGACACTGCATCAATCGGCAGACTATACCGCAGACAGGACGAGGTGGGCACGCCATTCTGCGTTACTGTTGACGTTGAGACAGTGGAAAAAGATAAAAAGGTAACGATACGAGAGAGAGATTCAATGGCTCAGATTCGTGTGCCGCTTGAACGCGTTGCTGAGGTAGTAAGAACCACATTTGACAAGGGTTTCGAAATACCCTTGAAGGAGTTTGGAGCTTGGAGCTCAACGGGGACAACGGCATCATAGGCAGCGCTGATATCGACAAAAAAATCGAAAACGCGTTTTCGATTTTTTGCTTCGATGTCATAGTCATAGGCGGAGGCCATGCAGGGATCGAGGCAAGCCTAGCCTGTGCCAGAATGGGCATTGAAACAGCTATAATCACTCTGAGCGCACAAAGCATAGGCAGGATGTCCTGCAATCCGGCAATAGGAGGCGTCGGCAAGGGTCAGATTGTAAGGGAAATTGATGCCCTTGGAGGCGAGATGGGCAAGGCGGCCGACGCTACAGGAATTCAATTCAAGATGCTGAATCGTGGCAATGGCCCGGCAGTATGGTCACCAAGATGCCAGTCCGATAAATTTCTCTATTCAAAATATATGCAGGAAAGGCTCCTCAACCAACCCGGCTTGAAGGTCATAGAAGATTCTGTAGATGAAATCATGACTCAAAACGGCCAAGTTTCAGGCATTAGAACCAACAACGGCAAGCTCTACAACTGCAAGGCAGT
This sequence comes from Planctomycetaceae bacterium, assembly GCA_005239585.1. The sequence continues at coordinate 2,841 of SBBU01000319.1, read as the reverse complement.
AATAGTTACTACCGGTACATTCCTACAGGCGCTCATGCACTGTGGAGAACTCAAAACTGAAGGGGGAAGAATCGGAGAGGGCTCTGCAAAATTTTTATCAAAATCTCTCAGATCGCTCGGATTTGAATTAGGAAGGCTTAAAACTGGTACGCCTCCCAGACTAGAAAAGAAATCGATCAATTTCTCAGGGCTTTCGGTTCATGCAGGCGACTGCCCCCCTAGGCCGTTCTCATATTTCACCGAGTCTATTGAGCGTGACCAAATATTGTGTTGGATAACAAGGACAAATCCGGAGACCCACCGCCTAGTCGCAGAGAACCTCGATAGAGCGCCAATGTACACAGGGCAAATTAAATCGACCGGCCCTCGCTACTGCCCATCGTTTGAAACCAAAGTCATCAGATTTAGAGACAAGGATCATCATCAGGTTTTTCTCGAACCGGAGGGTCTTGACTCTGAATCGATCTATTGCAATGGCATATCAACAAGTACACCCCCGGACGTCCAAGAGAAATTCGTCAGAACAATTACCGGCCTCGAAAGAGCCGAGTTCCTGCGGTACGGATATGCAGTTGAATATGACTTTGTTTATCCGCATCAGATCAAACCCACAATGGAGACGAAAAAAATCTCCGGGTTGTACTTTGCCGGTCAGATCAATGGCACATCTGGTTATGAAGAGGCAGCAGGTCAGGGGTTGATCGCGGGGATCAACGCGGCACTAAAAATCAAAGGTGAACCAGAGTTCGTACCATCCAGATCAGAGTCGTGCATCGGTGTAATGGTCGATGACCTTACCACCAAAAGCGAACTGACCGAGCCATACAGGATGTTCACGTCAATGTTGGAGTACCGCTTACTTATTCGGCAAGACAATGCTGACAGGCGCCTGATGAGATACGGCCATCGCCTCGGGCTCATTCCTCCTTCGAAAATCAAAGAGCTTGACGAAGCTGAGCAATCAATCACCGATTTGAAAGAGTATCTCAAAAAAAAGCACTATGGATCAGAATCTCTTTACAATCTCCTCAAGCGCCCCGAGAACAAACTTGACACTCTAACCTCTTTAGATAGCAACCTCTCCAAGATGATCAGATCAGAGAAAGTTAGAGAACAGGTTGAAGTCGAGGTAAAATATGAAGGTTATATAAAGCGTCAGCAACAGGATGTAGAAAGATTCAACAAAATGGAGAAACGCTTCATAGACCCAGATTTTGACTATTTGCTAGTCCCGCATCTGAGGTATGAAGCAAGGGAAAAACTCTCAAAATATCGCCCTACAACAATTGGTCAGTCATCAAGGATCACTGGCATCTCTCCAGCCGATATTCAAATCCTGCTTGCTTACATGGCCTGAATCCTTCTTCATCCTCTAAGCGTAATGCATTATAAACTGGTCTTGTGGTACTAACATTATGGATAAAAAAGATAACTTGAAGACGCTCACAGATAAGGAGTTGGTAATGAATTGTCTTGAAGGACAGAAAGATTGTTTTGATGAACTGGTTAGGCGTTATCATAGGCCTGTTTTCGGGTTTATACTCAGGCGTGTAAGCCAAACCCAAACTGTAGAGGATCTCGTTCAGGAGACGTTTCTTCAGGCATTCAAATCCCTGAAAAATTGTCAAAATCCAGGCTATTTTTCCACATGGCTCTTCAGCATAGCAAAAAATCACTCCAGCAAATGGCTTCGCAGAAGAGAACTAGAGTCGAAAAACCCTGTAATTCAGGATCAAAACACTGAACAAGAGATTGAGAATCAAAAGGAGATAGCCAGTACTATAGATAATGGTATTGGACAACTCTCTGAGGATGCCCAGCAAATTCTCAGAATGAAACACTGGCAAGGCAAATCATGTGATGAGATAGCCAAGACGCTGAATCGGCCAATAGGTACAGTAATGAGCCAGTTATCCAGGGCATACAAGACCCTAAGGAGCCAACTTGGCCCCCATCTCCCGTTTTCTAAGGAGAAAAAATGACATGTCAACAAGTTGAGGAAAAAATTGAATTATTCGCAGCTAAGGAACTAGACCATGATACCTCCAAAGCTATTGAAGATCACTTGTCACGATGCATCAACTGCACCAGGATTCATCAAGAAACAATCCAAGTTATTTCACACGTAAATTATCACTACAAACAAACTGAGCATGTAGCGCAAACAATCGCCAGAGTAAGATCACAATCAAAAATCAGGCCATTGTTGCCAATTTCAGTTGCCGCAACGATATTGCTTACATTCATGATATATCTGATTCTACAGCCACGACATGTACCAACAGAGATAGGTCAAAGACTCCCTGCCAAGGCCAAGAAAGCCCTTGCGGATGGATCAACGCTCTGGGCCATACAGGATTCAGTGATTCAAGTAGAAGAAGAGCGCTTGATCAATCTGATGTCAGGAGAAATCTTTATTGAAGTAGCTAGTTCACCAAAGCCCTTTGTTGTGAAGACCAAGGCAGCCGATGCCCTTGCCAAAGGAACAAGTTTTTTCATTAAAATTTTAAAGGAGACAGATATGAAACCCTTAAAGACTGCTGTTACAGTCTTGATTCTAAGCGGACTCGTACAGCTTCAAAATTCTGTAAATGCCGTCTCAGGAACAAGAGGTGAATCCCTCTATGCTAAACAGGACGAGGCCCCCAAAAAACAGGTGGAAGACCTCGCCCTTCGCTTCGCAAAATACTACAAACCTGTAAAAGCAAAGATCGAACCCAACATCCCATCATACGAGCTTCCTCTTGAGATTTCAAAGGTTTTTAACTTTAAGGATGTTGTGAAAAAACTCGGCTTAAAGGAGGAGGACATTGAAAAACTCAAGGCTAACGGCTTTGTCGT
>SBBU01000282.1 GCA_005239585.1 Planctomycetaceae bacterium | reverse complement strand
CCGTAAATGGGTAAGAAACTGAGGTTATACGAGCTATGCCTTGAGGATGGAACACTGTTCGATAGCAGCTGGTCTTTCGAACTCCCCCCGCACCCCCCATACTACTACTAACGGGGCTCTCTACTACTTGTTTTCTCAATATTAACATTTCAAAATTGCAACAACTATTAACATTTCAAAATGGTAACATCAATTTGGTATTGGACGTTGACTGGAAATAATGTTAGTGGTATGCTTGTGCCGTGCCAAGTAACTATGTTCCTATCTGAATGCTTGACATGGGGCGTTGCCCGTGCAATATAGCGTTATGAATTCAATATGGTGGTTTTATATCTTTAGATGCTCTGACGAAAAGTTTTATTACGGCAGCACGGGCAATCTTCGACGCCGTCTTATAAACAATCATATGGGCAGAGTAAGATCGACAAAGGGCAGGAGGCCTATAAAACTGGTATATTTTGAGATATACAAGACGGTGTCGAAAGCTCGGAAGCGTGAGATGGAATTCAAGCGGAAAAAACTGCACAAGGCAGAAGTGGAAAAGCTGATCAGAAAATTTGGAGGATTTGAACTTACCGCTCCCGAGCTGCCCCATGTCAAGCTACGGATGTCTATGTTTCCCCAATAGGCCCCGTTTCACGGGGCAGGCACGAAGTTGCTTGAAACGGCACTAGGGAACAATTTCAGATGGAAAAAGATATAGAACTCCGAGCTACGGGTTTTGGGAAAACAGACCGGCGAGACTCGTGGTGGGCTGCGCCTCTGGCTACAGCGATCGCCTTGGGATTATTTGGCGTTTATGGCATTGTTCGAGCCTTGATGTTCAGACACTATGAAACGCTCCCACCAAACTTTGATTTTCATTATCTTTCCCCATTTTATTCTCCCAAGATTTTTTTGCCTGGGCTAGAGTGGCTATCACCAGCTTTTCTTGTCCTCTGGGCACCGCTTGGTTTCAGGGTTACTTGTTATTACTATCGCAAGGCATATTATCGCGCCTATTTTGCTGATCCTCCTGCCTGTGCTGTTGGTGAATTTAGAAAGCATTATAGAGGTGAGTCGTCATTTCCTTTCATCTTTCAGAATATTCACAGGTACTTTTTATATGCAGCTTTGGTGGTCTTGGTTTTCTTATGGATCGACGTGTATCAAGCGATGTGGTCAAAGAGTGGGTTCAGGATTGGGGTTGGAACAATAATTCTAGCCGGGAGTACGGCGCTCCTTACTTCATACACCTTGTCTTGTCATTCTCTACGGCACATTATGGGGGGTAAACGTGACTGTTTTGGACATCCATCCACAGGAGTAGGGGCATCACATAAAATATGGAGTTGTCTAAGCAAATTCAATGAGCATCATATGCTCTGGGCATGGTGCAGTCTTTTTGCAGTACAATTCTCTGATTTTTATATCTGGATGGTTTCATCCGGCCGCATTACTGATTTCAGGATTATCTGATGGACAAGTACGAACAGCACGAGTACGACGTTATAGTGATTGGGGCAGGGGGTGCAGGGCTTCGTGCTGCAATTGAATCATCTGCCATGGGTGTAAAGACTGCCATCGTCTGTAAGTCGTTGCTTGGCAAGGCTCACACAGTGATGGCTGAAGGTGGGATCGCGGCGGCCCTTGCAAATGTCGATTCTGCCGATAACTGGCAGACTCATTTTAGAGATTCAATGAAGGGGGGTCAGATGGTCAACAACTGGCGAATGGCGCAGTTGCATGCAATGGAGGCCCCTGAGCGCGTGCGCGAGCTGGAGCGATGGGGCGCTGTGTTTGATAGAACTCCTGATGGACGCATTCTTCAAAGACCATTTGGAGGTCACACGTATCGTCGGCTTGCTCATGTCGGCGATCGCACGGGCCTTGAGATGATTCGTACACTTCAGGACCGCGGTGTTCATCAAGGAATTGATGTTCATATGGAGTGTACTATCACACATCTTTTAAAATCGGATGGGCGCATTGCTGGCGCCTTTGGATACTGGCGAGAGTCTGGTCGATTCGTCATGTTTCGTTGCAAGGCAGTGGTCTTGGCTACAGGGGGAATAGGAAAGGCATACAAGATTACTTCGAATTCTTGGGAGTATACCGGAGACGGACACGCATTGGCCTACAGGGCAGGCGCCGAGATGATCGACATGGAATTTGTCCAGTTCCATCCTACTGGCATGGTCTGGCCCCCGGGAGTGCAGGGGATTCTTGTTACAGAAGCGGTAAGGGCTGAAGGTGGTATTCTAAGAAACTCCAAGGGCGAACGTTTCATGTGGAAGTATCTTCCTGAGGACAAGAAGGCTGAATTTGCCAAGAATGAGGATGAAGCCAAGGAATGGCTGGCCGATCATGTGGCTGGCCGCACCCCGGACTTTAAGAAGCGGTTCCCGGAACTCTCGACTCGCGACAACGTAGCACGAGCAATATACACTGAAGTGAAAGAAGGCCGCGGCTCTCAGCACGGCGGAGTTTTTTTGGACATTAGCTATCAGCCGGCAGACCGAGTCATAAAAAAACTACCCAGCATGTATCATCAATTTAAGGATCTGGCCGATGTAGACATAACTAAGGAACCAATGGAAGTTGGTCCGACGTGTCATTATATGATGGGTGGTCTTCGTGTGGATGCAGACACGGAACAGAGTACTGTTCCTGGACTCTTTGCAGCAGGAGAGGTTGCAGGTGGAATGCATGGGGCAAATAGACTCGGAGGGAATTCGCTCAGCGATCTTCTAGTCTTTGGCATGCGTGCTGGAAAGGGCGCTGCGGAGTATTCGACACGTGTCAACCTAGCCGTGATAGATGAAAATCAAGTTGAAGCTGGTGCGTCAGAAGTTTTGCAGTCTTTTCAGAATAGAGGCGAGAGTCCATATGCGGTACATCGCGATCTTCAGGAGATGATGCAGCGCAACGTAGGCATATTCAGGGTAAAGGAGGATCTTGACAAGGCAATATCTGAACTGGAGGGATTGCGTCGACGTGCAAATAGCGCCAAAGTTGACGGTTCACGGCTCTACAACCCGGGCTGGCACCTTGCTTTTGACCTTAAGAATATGATTGATGTCTCTGAGATGATTGCCCGCGCATGCCTTGAGCGGCACGAGAGCCGCGGCGCCCACAGCCGACTAGATTATCCCAAGGCCGATCCAGCGTTCGGCAGGGTAAACGTCTGCGTTCGCAAAAGGGCTGAGGTTATGGAGGTCGTGCAGACTCCTGTCCCTCAAATGCCTGACGAGCTGAAAAAATTGTTTGAAGAGAAAAAATGAAGCCCAAGTCGCATGTTATCCTTTTTATAGGGACCGAAAAGCGAGGTGCGGTGAGACTGAGTCTCAATCCCGCAGTAATCCTAACCAACATTGCTTTGAAATTCAGAACTATTTTGGCGGAGGCGGGATAATGGCTGATGCAATCTTCAAGGTTTATCGTGGCGATAAAACCAGTGGTGAGCTCAAGGAATACTCGGTCCCGATAGCCCCCGGGATGGTGGTGCTGGACGCCATGCATTACATCCAGGGACATTTATCCCATGATTTGGCAGTTCGCTGGAACTGCAAGGCGGCCAAGTGCGGCTCTTGTAGTGCAGAGGTCAATGGAAGGCCAAGACTCATGTGCAAGTCGCGTCTTGATTCACTAGACGTTTCACAGCCAGTCGTAGTAAAACCGTTAAAGTCGTTTCCGGTAATCAAGGACATCGTATGTGACGTCTCCTGGAATTTTACAGTCAATAAAAAAATACCGGCATTCAAACCGAGGGCAAATACAGACTGGCGAATGACGCAGGAGGATGTCGACCGTGTCCAGGAATTCCGCAAATGCATAGAATGCTTCCTCTGTCAGAATGTCTGTCACGTTATTAGAGATCATGATCAGAAGGAAAAATTTGGTGGTCCACGTTTCTTTGTTCGCGTTGCTGGTCTTGAGATGCATCCTCTAGATGATGAAGACCGCATTCCTCTCTTGAAGAATGAGCTTGGTCTTGGCCTTTGTAATATCACCAAATGCTGCACCGAAGTCTGCCCTGAGGATATTCACATTACAGACAATGCAATCATTCCCCTCAAAGAACGCGTCGTAACTCGATACTATGACCCCATTGCCGCACTATTTCGCCTTGTTACGGGTAAGAAATAGTTAGTATTGACCTTTTGCAATAATTCCGTATATCTAAAATAGAAGACCATGCATATTAAAGAAGAAGAGGAATGGATTAAGGATTTTGAGGCGGCTTCAAGGCGAAGTCTCAAGCAAAGGCTTGACTATTCGTTTATCTATACATACAAACCTGTGCTTGATGATATGCCTTATAGGTCATTCGATACGATGGAAGAGTACCGTAAGTGGTGTGAGGAAAACCTCCCTAAATGGCTGGGGTATGGCCGCACCCTTTAGCTATAAGCAGGCTCAGGAGATCACTGCTCTATTTAATAGGCACAAGGTTTCATATCTTTTCATTGGAAAATCAGGCGCCATTATACTTGGATTTCCAGACACAACTCAGGATGTTGATATATTTGCCGACAAGTCGCCAGAAAATGGCAAACGAATCGTAAAATCTCTGCTAGAGCTGGGATTTCATATTAATGAAAAGCAACAGGACGAGATAAAGCGTGGAAAGGATTTTGTCCAGCTGCGCAATGGCCCTTTCGACCTTGACCTTGTTTTCTCTCCAGACGGAATCGAAAATTTCGCCGAGGCAAAATCTCGTTCGCTAACTGTTGAAGGCATGCCTGTTTGTCATCTTGACGATATCATACAAAGTAAAAAATCAGCAAATCGTGTTAAAGACAGAGAGGTTATTGCTCGCCTAGAAGCATTTCGTGAATGGCGGTGCAAGCAAGATAGAATCTGATGAGACAATCAGGATTTTAATTACTTCCGAGGAGGAATCTCAGCCCAGGAAATGGGAGACCATTCGTCTCCGCCCTGTGTTAGTTTCTTGAAATTCTGGCCGTCCGAATCCATGAGGTGTATCTCAAAATCATTGGTATAACACACGCATGCGATTTTCCTTCCATCGGGTGACCATGAAAATGTGTGAACATTTTTATCGTGCGTTAGTCTCTTGGCGCCGGAACCATCGGAATTTACAACGCATAGATCATATATCGTGTAATCCTGATTAAGTTTTCCTTTCCTGTAGGCAATCTTTTTGCCATTTGGCGACCATTCTATAGGTCCATATCCGTCTGTGAGATTTTTCAAATTAGATCCCTTTGAATCGACAAGCGACAGCTTACTTTCTGAGTTGAAGACTATTAGATTCCAATCGGGCGACCATGCGTGATATGAATCTGTCTTGCCATCAAATATCTTCTTGAGGTTAGAACCATCAGCATCTACAAAAAATATATCTGTGTTTTGTGTACTGGTGCTTGTGCCTATTGACACAAAGCCTATTTTTTTGCCGTCAGGCGACCAGCTTAGAAAGAGATATCTGCCTCCCTTGTCAGTTATCTTTTTTGTGTCAGTTCCATCATTGTCCATTACGTATATATGGCTTTGTGGTGAAGTATCTTTGCTGGAAGGAGTTCTAATAAAGAGCACTTTTTTCCCGTCGGGTGACCAGACTGGCCAGTCGTCATCTTCACCGCTTTTTGTGAGTTTTTTAGGATCAGTGCCATCAGGATTCATGGTGTAAATTTGTTTGTTTCCTTCCCAAAAAGATACAAACAGGATCTTCTTTCCATTAGGGCTGAAAGAGGGGAAATAATTCTTGGCAGAGGTGGTCAGTTGTTTCTGATTTATCCCGTCAGAGTCTATGACATAAATATTTCCCTTGTACATGTATGCAATTTTGTAGAGTTTGTGTTTTCCATGATGGTCATCATCGTCGTGTGGTTTGGGCTTGTCCTTTGGATTTTGGCCTTTCACAGGGGTTATCTCAATAACATCCAAGACAGTTCCCCATGTGTCACTGCCTGCTACCTTGCCTCGTACCTTGATCTCCACGCCATTGCCAAATTTTTCAAAATATTTCCTGTCTCCTCTGAGGACGAATGGGCCTCCTTTGGCCTTAGTTAGAGACCAGTATCCACCCCCTTTACTAGACCACTCCAGAATCCCCTCTACTGTGATTTCATCACCCAGCTTTGGTTTATCCTGTTTTGTGTGTGCCGCGGTTAGGAGATTCAATGCCACAGTGACAGCAATTGTTATTTTTATCATATAATATATGACGGAAATTGCTGTTGAATTCTTATAGGATTAATTATCTAACCGCTGTTTTAAGCAGTTTCAAGAGAAATCTAGCAGTTTTATCACGTGATGACACAGGTATTCGTTTTATCGAAAATAGGGACTTGTTATCGCCATTGCGCGTGGAAAAGGCAGCCTTGTAACCTGCATTAAAGACACAGTCAACAATATGCGAGCTATAAAGCCCCTTTGGATAAGAAAAGTAACTAATATCTCGCTGAAGAAGAGATTCAAGGCGCTCTTTGGAGCCAAGTACCTCTTTTTCGAGCGAGCGGTCATCAAGTTCGGTCAGAACAGCATGGGTCATGCTGTGTGACCCTATTTCCATTCCTGCTTTAATTAACTCATGAATTTCGTCTGTGTCTAACAAGTCTTCTGATGGCAATCCAGTTGCGCTGTT